>JAUWYT010000051.1 GCA_030615705.1 Chloroflexota bacterium | reverse complement strand
TCAGGTCCCCCACCTCAACATCATACCACTTGCCGTTGACGTTGAGCCTAAACCTCCTCATCTGCGGCCCCTCCTCAATTCCCTCGATCTCATGAGTTGCCGGTACCTCCCCCAAAAGGCCCACGAGCTGAGCCCCCTCTCTGGGGATGGAACAACCTCTAGCCTCGCCTCAGGCACCTCCTCTAACAGGCTGGCGATGGCCGCCGCAATGGCCGCGACCGCTCCTGCCCCAGATGGCTTGCCCAAAACTTCCTTGACCTCTACTCGCACGGAGTACAGCTCTCCTTCTAAGAGAATCTGATACTCCCCTTTCTTTTCTTCCACGAAGACCTCGTATGAATTGCTTTCGATGAGGAGAGAGTAGAGGGAGACGCCGTCAATTCTCTTGATGTCAACGGCCCGTCTCTGGCCGTCAACGGTCATCTCCCCACCGTCAATCTCGATGGTGAAACTTTTATCCCCGACGGTGGCAATATACCTCATCGCAGGGCCTCCCGGCGCCT
Source organism: Chloroflexota bacterium (assembly GCA_030615705.1). Classification (GTDB taxonomy): domain Bacteria; phylum Chloroflexota; class Anaerolineae; order VGOG01; family VGOG01; genus JAUWYT01. Next base: position 7,869 of record JAUWYT010000051.1, on the reverse strand, counting down.
CGTCCTCAGGGATCACGCTTTGAGGCGGGATTCGGTTGGAGGACTGTGCAAACAGCGTGGCGGCTATGGCCACCACCTCCAAATGCTCCTCACGCTCACTCTCGACCATTGAGAAGCGGTGCTCCACAAATTTCGTGTCGAATTGGCCGCCGATGAAGCGGGTGTCGTTCACTATTTGCTGGTGGAAGGGGATATTGGTCTTGATGCCAACTATGCGATATTCGTCCAGGGCCCTTCGCATCCTCAGGATGGCCTCCCCCCTCGTCTCCCCCCAGGCGACCAGTTTCCCGATGAGGGAATCGTAATAGAGGGAGACCTCGAATCCCTCGTAGACACCGCTGTCCACCCGCACGCCCGGGCCCGAGGGCTCATAAAGGCCCGTGATGCGCCCGGGGGAGGGGAGGAAACCTTTGTAGGGGTCCTCGGCTATGATACGGCATTCAATGGCCCAGCCTCTGAGCCTCACACCGTCCTGGCTGTAGCGCAACCTGCGGCCCGAGGCGACACGCAACTGCTCCTTGACGATGTCAATCCCGGTGACCATCTCGGTTACAGGATGCTCCACCTGGAGGCGGCAGTTCGTCTCTATGAAATAGAAGTTCTTGTCCTTGTCCAGCAGGAACTCCACTGTGCCCGCGTTGAGATAACCCACCGTGCGAGCCACTTTGACGGCCGCCTCGCCCATCCTCCGGCGCAACTCCTCGTCAAGTGCTCTGGAAGGGGCTTCCTCGATAAGCTTTTGGTGGCGGCGCTGGATGGAGCATTCCCTTTCGCCGAGGTGGATGACGTTGCCGAAGCTATCAGCCAGGATTTGGAATTCGATGTGGCGCGCCCCCTCCACGATTTTTTCCAGGTAAAGGACGTCGTCTCCGAAGACGGCTTTGGATTCCCTTCGTGCGGCAGCGAGCGCCCTTGGCATTTCCTCTGGAGATTCGACGATGCGCATGCCCTTGCCCCCTCCGCCATGGGCCGGCTTGATGAGCAGAGGGTAGCCTAATTCTTCGGCAGCGGCGATAAGTTCCTCATCGCTCAGGCTATAGTCGGTTCCAGGGGCAATAGCCACGCCGGCAGCCTTCACCACGGAGCGGGCGGCTATTTTATCGCTCATCAGCCTGATGGTTTGCGGGTTCGGGCCGACGAAGATAAGCCCCGCCTCCCGGCAGGCCTCGGCGAAAGCAGGGTTTCCGGCCAGGAAGCCGTAGCCGGGGTGAACGGCATCGGCTCCGGCCTTGATGGCCACATCAATGATCCTTTCCCAACGAAGGTAGCTCTCCTGCACCGGTGCCGGGCCGATAGGGTATGCCTCGTCGGCGTAGCGGACGTGAAGCGCTGTGCGGTCCACTTTGGAGTAAACGGCCACAGTTTCCAGTCCCAGCTCCCGGCAGGCCCTTATGATGCGCACGGCTATCTCGCCCCGGTTAGCGGCCAGAACTTTCTTAAACATCCCGCCTCCTCAAACCGCAAATGAGGAGGATCGCCATCCCCAGTATCGTTATGTAGACTCCTTGAGTCATAGCCATAAGCTGTCCTCCTCGCGTTCCACGCACATCCGCTCCTGAAAGCGGGCCAATCGGCGCGCTATCCTCCAGGGCGATGGCATCTTCGGCCAGGGTTTCCCCCCCCCCACGGCCTTAGCCCTCGCCGCTTCCTCCTCCCTCCGCGCCGGAGGAAATCCCGCGCCACCTGAGGCAAGAGGGCGTAGGATAGAACATCTTCCTCGCTCCTGGCCAAATGGCCGATCTCCGCCGCAGCCTTCCCATACCATGGCGGGATGAGATCGGCGGGGCGGCAGTCGATGGGCTCCTCATCGCCGATGGTCAACCTCTTCACCTCCGAAGCGATGCGGGCAGCCGACCGTAGAACCCTTTGACGTAATTCTTCACCTCATGGGGGATGACTTTGTAGCGCTCACCCAAAAGGATGTTGAGGGTAGCTTGAGTCCCCACGAGCTGGCTGAAAGGAGTGACGAGAGGTACGTACTGGTTTATATGTCACCCCTTTCTCCCTTGTAAGGAGGATCAAGCGAAACCGCTGCTCAGTGGGATACCAACCTGGCCAGGCGAGAGATGCCTTCACGGATTTCAGACTCCGAGAGGCCAGTGAAGGCCAAACGTAGGAACCTCTCCCCACCACCCTGAGGGAAAAAGCCCCGACCGTCGGATAGGCTTAGCCCAACCTTTTCTGCTCTCTCACGCAGATTCGCCGCGTTCATCGCTGGAGGCAGGGTGATCCCAATAAAAAAGCCGCCTTCAGGCTCGACCCAATCGGCTACGGGCAGGTATTCCCGTAGCGCGGCAGCCGTAGCCTTTAACTTGGGCCGGTAAATCCCTTTCAGCCTCTCCACGTTGGGTTCCAGCCATCCTCGACGGCAGAACTCATAGGCGATGTCCTGGGCAAGGAGTCCGGGGGTGACGTAGGTGTCGGTGGCAATCTTAGCTAAAGCCTCGACGATGCGCTTAGGGGCTACGATGTACCCTACCCGCAGCCCTGGGCTCAGAACCTTAGTGAAAGATGAGAGGTGGAGCACTCGGTCGGGATTCATAGTTCTCATAAGCGGTAAGTCGGAGCCTTGGTATCTCAATGGCCTATAGGGGTCGTCCTCTAGTATCCAGAAACCGTACTGCTCCGCTAGACGGACGATCTCCTCTCTCTTGGATAGCGATGTGGTCACCCCGGTGGGGTTCTGAAAATCGGGGATAAGGTACAGAAACTTCGGCGTCACCTTCCGCAACCGGGCAGCCAGGAATTCGATGTCCAGGCCATCGGGCTCCAGAGGTATGCCTATGAGGTTGGCCTCGTGTCGTCGAAAGATGGTGATGGCCCGGTCATAGGTTGGTTCCTCAACGAAGACAGTATCGCCTGGGCGCAGCACGAATGTCGAGAGGAATTCCTGGATTTGGAGGGAGCCGTTGCTAACCAGGACCTCTTCGGAGCTGGCTCCATACCGCTCGGCTATGGTCTCCCGTAACGGCATGTAGCCGGCTGATTTGCCATACTGCAGCACAGTCACAGCATCGGCGGCCAGGATGGCCGCAGCGCACTCCTGGATTTCGCTTATAGGGAAGGCTTCCACACAGGGTACTCCCCGGTTAAAGCTTATGCTTGTGACCTGTGTAGCCATAAAGCTTGGTTCCTCTCACGGCTTTTTCGGCCTGAATTGAGCTAACCACAACGATTGCTATAGCGGTATGTTCCCGTGCTTCTTCGGCGGGTTTGTATCCTGCTTGTTCTGCAGCATCTCCAGGGCGTTGATGAGGCGGGGGCGAGTCTCGTGGGGCTCGATGACATCGTCAATGTAGCCCCGAGAGGCGGCCACGTAGGGATTGGCGAACTTGTCCCTGTAATCCTCCAACAGCTCCGCCCGCCTGACCTCCGGGTCCTCGGCCTCCTTAATCTCATTGCGGGAAATGATGTTCACTGCACCCTCAGGCCCCATCACCGCGATCTTGGCGCTGGGCCAAGCATAGTTAATGTCCCCGCGCAGATGCTTGGAGCTCATCACGATGTAGGCGCCACCGTAGGCCTTGCGGGTAATGACGGCCACCTTCGGTACCGTGGCCTCGGCGAAGGCGTAGAGCATCTTGGCGCCATGGCGGATGATGCCTCCGTGTTCCTGGGCTACGCCAGGCATGAAGCCAGGGGTATCACAAAAGGTAACCAGCGGGACGTTGAAGCAGTCGCAGAAGCGTATGAAGCGCGCTCCCTTGTCGGCGGCGTTGATGTCGATCACGCCGGCCAGTATCTTTGGCTGCTGGGCGACGATGCCCACGGGCCGCCCGTCCATTCGGGCGAAGCCGACGATGAGGTTAGTAGCGTAGCGCTCGTGTACCTCCATAAAGTCGCCGTCGTCCACCACTCGCAGGATGATCTCCTTCATGTCATAGGGCTTGCTGGGATCGTCGGGCACGAGGGTATCCAGCCTCTCATCCACGCGGCCTGGATCATCAGCGGGCTCCACCCGCGGCGGGTCCTCCAGGTTGTTTTGCGGCAGGAAAGAGAGCAGCCGCCGCACCATGGCCAGTGTCTGCGGCTCGTCAGCACCCATGAAATGAGCCACCCCGCTCTTGACGCTGTGAGCTGCAGCCCCGCCCAGGGCTTCCTGGGTTACCTCCTCGCCGGTCACCGCCCGAATGACTTGCGGCCCGGTGATAAACATGTGACTGGTCTCTTGCACCATGAAGATGAAGTCGGTAATAGCCGGGGAATAGACCGCGCCACCGGCACACGGCCCCATGATGACTGATATCTGAGGGATAACGCCTGATGCCAGGGTGTTGCGGGTGAAGATCTCGCCGTAGGCCCACAGTGAATCCACCCCCTCCTGGATGCGTGCTCCACCTGAGTCATTGACCCCGATGAGGGGCGCGCCATTCTTCATCGCCAGATCCATCACCTTACAAATCTTCTCGCCGTGTACCTTGCTCACCGAGCCGCCGAAAACTGTGAAATCCTGGACAAAGACATAGACCAGCCGACCGTCAATAGCCCCCCAGCCTGTGACTACGCTGTCTCCGACCGGCCTATTCTTCTCCATCCCAAAGTCGGTACAGCGATGGGTGACGAACATGTCCAACTCTCGAAAGCTGCCCTCGTCCAGGAGCAAATTGAGCCTCTCCCGGGCGGTCAGCTTGCCCTTGGCGTGCTGGCGCTCTATGCGCTTTTTCCCTCCGCCCAACTTGGCCTGTTCCTTGAGTTCACGGAGCTCTCGGATTCTAGGATCGATGGCCATGAGACCTCCTGGTTAGCGGTTGACAGAAGTTGACTACAGGGCGATTAACAGGACTTCTTGAGAGTGATTGACGCTGAGCGCGTACTTGTACTCCGTGGCGGCCACTCTCGTGACCCCTCTCTTGTAACGCTTCAGCATGTCCATCAGCTCCTCAATCGAGGGAATGCCGTCAGCCCGATAGGAGACCACCAGGGTGCTATCTTGGAATTGGCGGAAAAGCTGGTCAAAGGCGCTGTGAATCCTGTTTCTATCGCTCCAGATGCTTTTGGCCTGTTTCCACTTGCGGTGCTTGGTGCGATAATCTATCTTCTCGCCCCATGCCTCGTAGTTGACGATGCCTTCCAGGAAGTGATAAAAATCCAAGTAGTCCACGCCCACGCCCCTGTTCGAGATGTACGGCGTATCAATGTAGACTAAGTCGAACTCCCCTTTTACGTCGAAACCGTCTTCATTCAGAGCCACGTTCTGGCGTCCATTGGAGAACACAGCATCATTGGCCTCGGATATGAACTTCAGGAAATGGTTGGGGAAGGGGGTGTCCCATGTCGTCTTGTTGCCGAAGCTGCGCTCCACCTCCGAGGTCCTGATGTACAGGTTCTTGCGGTGGAAGAGGTTGTAGGGCCGCTTGATGATGCAGGCCTGAAACAGGGCGAAATAGGCCAGCGCCCTTTTATAGCCGACTTTGGCGAGCCCAATCGAGCCGTCACCGAGCAGCTCGATGTTCTTGACCACCATGTCCAGCCAGCTATTCTCCTCGTCGGTGAAGTAGATGTCGGGGAAGGTGTCGTAGATGAAAGTGGGATAGTCCACCCCCTCGTGCCGCTGAAGCAGGAAGTCCACGTCGCCTGATGATAGGGTCACCTCATCGTTCTCAATGAGCGCCAGGCCGATGTAGTAGTTAAACTTGAGGACGTCGTTGTAAGTAACCTGTTTGCCCTCCCGTTTCAGCCGATGGCTGACGCAGCCCGTCCCGCCAAAGGCGTCCAGGGCAGTATCGAGCTGGAGGTCTTTGATGTTGTCCCAGATCCAATCAACTAGTTTCAGCTTGCTACCCTGGAATCTAGTCGAGGGGAAAAGAGGATTCTTTTCGATGTCAGCGACAAAGGGAAGCTCCAATTGGGGGGGTGCAAAGTACTCTACTGATGGCTCCTTGATACGTGCTGTGGTTCCCCCCTTGTATTCGAAATACCCCTCCAGGTTGCGGTACGGTGGCTTGGCCAACTGGGCCTGCCTGGCCATATCGTTGGTCAGGTAGTACATCCAGTAGTCATCAAACACCTCGACGCCATATCTTGCGAATACCCCTGTTCCATCTCTCAACTCCTCTATTTTCGTCGCAGAGCCGATGTTCTTCGTGTTGCCACTCCCCGGCCTGTCGGCGGCGATTTGATACTTCTCGCGCAAGACAAACTCGACATCTTTTATCACCGACAGTATCTCTTTCAAATCGTCAATGGTGTAGACGCGGCTTTCATCAATCAGCTCGCCTTGCTTCGTGTGGATGATGCCAAGGACATAGTGCTTGTCATACTCGTTGTAAGGGAAAGTTATGTTCTTGGCCTTGTCACGAAACCTGAAATAGCCAGTGAAGGCCCCAAGAGTGAAGCCAGATACTCTCGTGGCGGACCTGCGGTATGTGCTCTTGATGTCCAGGGCTATCTTCCTGCCGCCAGGAGTGATGAAAGTGATGTCGGGATAGAAGTTCTGGGCCTTGCTCAAAACGATCTCAAGGCCGTGATCCTCGGCAAATTGCTGGATCATGGGAAACAACATTAGCTCCAAAATCTTCGAGATCACCTTCGTGTCAAGGGAGATGCTGTAGATGTTCTTGTAGATGTCAATGAACCCCTTGACCGTCCAGTCCCGGTCTCCTGTCATCAGCACAGGCAGGTAATCGTTGATACATCTGAGCAAGCTTTCTCGAAAATCATCTTTGAGCATGACTTAACTCCTAATGATACTCCACAGGAGCGGATGCAGCCAGTTCTAGTCAGCCGCGCCCGCCCTATCCGTTTCTTTCCTACCACCCGCCGTTCTCACCGCAATATGCTCCTGGCGATCACCAACCGCTGCCTGTCGCTGGTGCCCTCGTAGATGCGGGTGATCCGCGCATCACGGTAGCCGCGCTCCACGGCATATTCCTTCATGTAGCCATAGCCGCCATGGATCTGGATCGCCAGGTCGGTCACCCAACTGGCTGTCTCCGAGGCATAGAGCTTGGCCATAGCTGCTTCCTTGCTGTAGCGTGCATCGGTTTCCTCCGTTCTGTGCTTCGCCAGAGCGGCATTGTAGACCAAGAGCCGCGACGCCTCGATGCGAGTGGCTATGTCGGCCAGCATCCACTGGATGCCCTGGAATTTGGCGATGAGCTGGCCAAACTGCACGCGGACCTTGGCATACTCCAGCGCTGCCTGGTAGGCGGCCTCGGCGATGCCCAGCGCCTGCGCGGCAACGCTGATGCGTCCAGCGTCGAGATCGGTCATGGCGATCTTAAAGCCCTGGCCCTCCTCTCCCAGTCGGTTGGTGACAGGCACTCGACAATCCTCGAACATCAGCTCACAGGTGCTCGAGGCGCGGATGCCCAACTTTTCCTCTTCCGTGCCCACCGAGAACCCGGCCGTGTCCTTCTCGACCAGAAGCGCGCTGATGCCTCGGTACCCCTGGCTCTTGTCCGTCATGCCAAAGAGGACGATGACGTCAGCAAAACCACCGTTGGTGATGAAGTTTTTGGTGCCGTTGACAATGTACTCATCGCCATCCAACACCATAGTCGTTTTTTGGGCTGCTCCGTCGCAGCCAGCTCCGGGCTCTGTCAGGGCAAACGCGCCAATGAGCTTGCCCTTGGCCAGCGGCACCAGAAACCTCTGTTTCTGTTCTTCCGTCCCGAACTTCTCAATCCCGTAGCAGACGAGGGAGTCCCGCACAGCCATCACAATAGCTGTAGCTGCGCAAGCTTTAGAGATTTCCTCAATGGCTACACAGTAGCTCACTGTGTCAAGGGCGGCGCCACCGTACTCCTCAGACACAGTTAGACCCAGGAACCCCAGCTCCCCCATCGTCTTGATGTTCTCGAACGGCACGTCCCCCTTCTCGTCCATCTCTTGCAGCGATGGGAGCTACCTCTTTCTCGGCAAAATCCC
>JAUWYT010000238.1 GCA_030615705.1 Chloroflexota bacterium | reverse complement strand
CGTACATCCTGCCGGGCAGTCCGTCGAGGAAGGCGAACCAGATGCTGGGCCGCTCCACCGGATAGCCGAAGCCGACCCAGTTGTGCGGCCTGTGGATGGCCCCATAGGTGCCCTGGATTTTCCAGGGGAAGAGCACCACATCCCGCTCGTCGGCAGCGTAGGGGGTGATGATGCCCAGTCGCTCGAAACTCTCGAAGTCCATCACCCTGGCCAGGGCGGTGCGGGGGGCGGCCTGCATTGGCTTTGGAATGCCCAGGCGTCGCCGTACGGCTCCCGGCGGGGAGGGGGTGGGGGTGACGACGTAGGTCAGGAAAAGCTCGCCTTCCAGCTCGGTGAGCCGTGGGTCTTCGATGGACATCTCCCAGCGTTTGAGATCGGGGCCGAAGATCGGTTCCTCGGGCCGCTCCAGCAGGTTCAGGCTTTCGTCGAAGAGGGCGTAGCCCAGATGAGAGGCGTAGTGGACGTAGTCGCCCGTGGCGCGGTAGAGGACGTGGATTCTGTCGTCTCTGTAGATGGCGGCGCAATTGAACGTCGCCACCGCCTCCCAGGCATCTCCTCTGGGTTTGATGATGGGGTTGCCTTTATGACGTGCCAACTTCATCGCTCCCTCCAATTCCTTTGGTTTGGCCACACTGAGTGGGGAAAGACTTCCGAAGTCTCCAAGACTTCGGAAGTCTTGGAAAGTCTTGGTGAGTAACCCAACGTTTATGCGCGCTAAAAGCGTTCTTCTCCCAATCAACCACAGATGGCATTGAGGACGCAGGGGAAATCCCCTCAATGCTCTCTGTGCGCAAAGGCCAGACACACCACCTTATCGGCGGCGCCGTAGTAGAGCCACCAGCGGCCTTCGTGCCACAGGAGCGACTCCGCCACCACGTGGTTGGTGATGCCGAAGCGCTCGCCCCAGTTCACGGCAGGCTCCAGGATGGGCTCATCCGAGCGGGCCAGGACTTTGCCGGGTTGCTCCCTGGAGAACAACACCCATCCGGGTTTATAGGCGTGGTCATCAGCCCAGCCGCAGTAGACGAGCAGGATGCCCTCGTCCAGCAGCACCGGCGGTGGCCCCGGCTCCACCCCCTTGCTGTCGAAATGGCCCTGGCGGGGCAGGAGCACCGGCTCGTCCAGCGGCTCGTACCAGTGCAGGAAGTCGTCGGAGCAGGCGAGGCCGATGGCCGTCTCCCACGGTTCCGCTTCGCCCATGAAGTACATCACGTATTTGTCCCTCACCTTCTCCGGCAGGATAGCCCCGGCCTTGACCTGGCGGCGGTCCCAGGCGTGGGCCGGCTGCAGGATTGGGCCGTGCTTCTCCCAGTGCAGCAGGTCCTTCGAGGTCGCCAGGCAGATGTCCATGGGGCCGGACCTGGCGCTGTTGCCCACATAGGTCAGGTAAAATGCCTCGCCGATGCGCACCAGGCGAGGGTCTTCACACCCCATTTCCTCGTAATCATATTCGGGCACGATGACCGGCTCGGGATGGCAGGTGAAGTGGAGGCCGTCGGAGCTTTCGGCTAACCCGATCCTTCCTGTGCACTCATCCCCTGCCTCAGCCCGGTAGAGCATCCAGAAGACCCCATCCGCGATGGTGACGGCAGGGTTATAGACCCTTTCCGCTTCAAAACCCTTTCCCGTCGGCTCCAGGATCGGGTTGCCTTGATAATCTTCAAATGGCCCGAGCATCTTTTGTCTCCAATTTATGGCTCACAAACCGCATATACCTCAACCGCAATCTTCGATGTTGTCCTGACCCTGTAGACTCCCGGCACGCTGACCTCACATTTCCCCCTGAACCGTTCCACCTCATCCCAGGCCAAATCCGGCTTGGGGGCGATAAGATGGTGGTAAGGCACCATAACCTCCAGCGCCAGTTCGACATCCTGCGGCCTGGCGACTACGTGGCACCCGTTGAATACCAAAATGGGTGTAAACGATTCGAAGCCCTGCTCCTTCACGAGCTCGCCCTCTCTAAACTCTCCGCTCCCGACCCTGATTATGTAAGGGGCTCTCTTGGGCAAAGGCAAGGATACCCCCGAGAACCCCAGGTACCACTGGATGAGGACCCTGTCCAGGTAGAAGGCATCGGCCCTGTTAGATGCTTGGGTTCCGTAATCCATCACGTATCCGAACCATCCGGACTTCACGGTGTTGTGCAATGCTCCAGTCACCAGGAGCAGGAATGTGTGCTTGCCATATTTACCGCTAGAAATCAAAACCCTCTCGTCCAAGGTCCACTTCACCCCCGAAACGTACGGGAAGTGACGGATCCCAAAGCTGTCGCCCTTTTCGCTTATGCACTCGACCATATGCCTCCCGTAGTCTGCGACCAGGAGCTTCTTACCCCAGCGGGAAATCCGCAGGGAATCGAGGCTCGCCGGTATGGAGTACTGCCTGATCTTCTCTACGTTTTCGGGGTGTTCCGCGTCCTTAAGCACGTACAGTCCACCATCTCCACCATGTAGCGGGTTTGAGATCAGCCAGAGCCAGCCCTGGGAATCCAGAGCAGTGCTCGTTATCCCTCTGACGGGCAAGTTTAGCTCCTTCTGGAGCTGGAGGTTCTCCAGATCCCTGACCTCTACGGCGCCCGTCCCCGTGGCCACATATACGAGGCTTTCCTCAGCGTCTATATACAGCTCAAAGCCGCCCCATTTGTACGGTGTTGTGACTCCGGCGAGGACAACATCGCCCTTAAACTTGGCCACGCCGTAGGTGCCGGGCCTTTTGGCTGGGTGAGTGCCGGCCACTATCTCCTTGGGTTCAGGGGGTTGTACTGAGCGTCGGCGACGTCGAGGAAAACAGCCCCTGGGAATTTAGCCGGATTGTACTTGTGGAGGCCGATACCGTAACTCCCGCCTAGAAGCTGGGACATCTTTTGCCCTCCTATCTCCAGCACTCGCACGCCCCAGGGCTCCAGCGAGAGTTGGAATTTCTCATCCTGTACCTTCATATGATCTCGAGGAGTATCCTTCTAAGCCGTTCGGGGTCACAATCAACCGCCACACGAGCGTTTGGCTCACCTTCCAGGCGGCGCATCCTCCCGCGGTCGTTGGCCTCTATCAGCATTGGCTTAAAACGGATAAGCCCATCCTCCACGATCACCAGGAGGTCAACGTCGGAGCTAGGCCAGGCCCGACCCGTGGCATAGCTGCCGGCGAGCAGAACAGCAAGTACCACTGGCTCAGCGGCGATTTGGTTGACCACGTCGCCGATCACATCATCGGCCTGTATTTTTCCGCCCACTATCCCCTCTCGCAACATCGCTGGATAGGCCCCATTGCGGCTGGCCCTTTAAGCCCGTCGGGCAACCATCAGCAGGCGGGGAGCATCCTGTTCGGCTGGCTCTTGGGCATTGTAACTTCCATAACAGACGATGTCTTCAAGGCCGGCTTCGTACAGAAAGTGGCACAGCGCATTGTAGGTTAACACGCGCAGGTGATGGCGCTCCCGGCTGACGTGGGTTTCGTCGCCATCGCGCGCCACCAGCAGTTCATCGTGATGCCAGATGCCGTGCAGGTTGTCCAAAGAGTGCCTGATGGCGACGAAGATGGCGAGATCCACCTCGCGATATTCCTAAAGTCCGTGGGCCGATAACGCCCCAGCAACGAAAGGTAGTTCATCACGTCAATGAACAAGATGGCGTCCGGCCGGAGTGCCCGCTGGAAGGCCGAGAGGGCTCGGGCGATGTCCTCATCGGTCAGCATATAGGCGAAGGTGCTGTTCATGCAGATCAAGGCGTCGAAGGCTTGGTCGTAGTCCAGCTCACGCATATCGAGCCGACGCAACGTGACGTCGAGACCAGCAGGCATC
>JAUWYT010000216.1 GCA_030615705.1 Chloroflexota bacterium | reverse complement strand
CCACAGTGGGCACGGCCCGGGGGGTGGTCACTTCTGTCGGCTTCGTCTCGGTGGGTGTAATGCTGACGCTGGGCGTGGGCGTGGGCGAGGGAGGCGGAGCCTCAGTGGGTGTTTCTACTGCCGGACTGATGACGCTGGGCGTTGGCGAAGGCAGGGCAGTAGCTGGCGGACCAGGTGTGTCCGCTGCTTCAGGTGTATTCGTTGGTCCAGGAGTAGCTGTGGCAGCAGGCGCAGGAGTGGCTGTGGCGGCGGGCGTAGGGGTGGCCGTGGCCACTGGCGTCGGTGCTTGTGCGCCCCTCACCACGACCTGGCCGCCTTGCGCCGTGACCGGCTGAGGGCTGCCACCTGTGTCCAGCACCTGGACATCCCGCAGGTCTAAGACGGTGCTGCCTTCCCCACGCGCCTTTAGGGTGATGGCCGCCAAGGTGCCCATGCCGCTGGGCCCGGGTCCGCTTCCGAAGCTGATGGCACCGAAGGGCATCCTTCCCGCCTCGTCCTCCACTTTGGGACCTACAGGGACGACGGAGCGGCCCGTGCTTCCCAGGAACCCACCCAGGTCCACCTCTTTTACCTGTACGATGGCTGGGTCATAGACCAGGTCGAACTGAAAGCCCCCCAGGTCTCTGGCCTCCTCGATGACCACCTCTACAGTGAAGGTATCGCCTGGGCCCACCACCGCCTCAGCAGGTTCTATCCGCACCCTCGGCTGCGGCGCCAAAGGAGCAGGGCCGAGGGCCTCGGCTGGGGCTCCAGCAAGGGCCAGCCAGATGGACAGGGAGATCAGCAGGTTCCTAAGGCTGCACATGGTAGTCCTTCAGGACGAGGGGCAGGTGGATCTTGTGCTCGCCTCCCTCTTTCACCGTGACGACGCCATCTTCGACCCTTGGCACCTGGGGGTTGACCCGGGTATTGAGCACCTGAACCCTCTGCAGATCCAGCGGGCTGGTGCCGGCCCCCACCGCCCTCAACCTGGCCAGAGCCAGGGCGCCCGACCCATTGGGCCCGGGCTGCGTCCCGAAGCTGAAGCCGCCAAAGCTGGCGAATCCCGTACCGTTGTCTATGTTGGGGCCAGCAGGAGAGACCACACGTCCGGTGCTCGCCAGGAAGTCGCCCAGGGTTATGGCCTCCATCTGCACGATGGAAGGGGCATAGTGCAGGTCGAACTGGAAGGCGCCCAGATCGCTGGCCTCATTGATCATGACCGTCACGGTGAAGGGGCTCCCCATCTGCACCGTCAAGTCGGCAGGGTCCAGCCTCACCACGGGATCTGGCATGAGAGCACCAATGTTGGAAGCCCCGACTGGGGTCATCACTGACGCGATCAGAGACATAACAAGCAAGAGGATCAGATTGGGTTTCATAACTATCCCTCCAATGAGCTGGCACCTTTATGGTGTCCACGATGTCGTCTTCAATGCTAGCCCCCGACAATGAGGTCGGCTATTGCCCGCCGGGAGGCCTCCCAATCCGCCCCATGGCTGGACCAGCTCTTGACCGGGAGGCCAGTGGCGTCGCTGAGGACGGCCGGGATGCGGTCGGCCACGATGGCCTCCACCTCCGCCTCGTGGCCCAGCGAGTGGGCCAGCCACAGGTACTCGTAGTCCTGCATCCCTCGCCGCCAGTTTTTCATGCGGATGGAGCTGATGGGCCCGGCGATACCCCGATCGCCATCGGGGTAGATGACGTCCTGGCCGGGGTAGAACAACATGCCATCGCCGTTGCCGACGTTCTCCCAATCGCGATCCTCGCAATCGAAGGTGAGTGGGTCGTTCCAGAGGTCGGTCTGCAGGCCGTCGCCCTGATAGTCCCGCCAGTAGGTCACGTCCCACAGGTACCACAGGTCAATGTCATGCTTGAAGGCGATCCAGCCCCAGGTGCGCGGGGCGATGGCGTCGTCGTCAATCAGGATGGTGCCAGCGCCAGGGCGGTGGCCGTTGTAGACTCCCACTTCGTAGCCGGCAGCTCTGCGCTCGGCGGCCGCCGCGATGTCGTAGCCTCCCGCCCCCTCACTCGCTGGCGGGCACCAGAAGTCAATCCACTCCGGGTGGCTGCCCCGGATGAGCGCTGGGTTGATGTACTCGGTGAGGAAGACCTTGATCGGGTGGGCCAGGGCGTGGTTCCAGTCGGCCCGTCCTTTGATCCAGTCGTAATCGTCGGACCCTGGTTCGTCCCAGACGTAGTAGATGGCCTTGGACCAGTCGAGGCCGTGCGCGGTGAACCAATCGTACCAGCCGTTGACACTGGCGTTGAAGTCGACCTGGGAGCCCCAGTCGTCTATGACCGGCGGGAAGATCTGGACGCCGAACCGCTCGCCCGGGCCCTCGTAGCCGTTGGCAGGGCTGAACAGACTCCCGTCGAGATAGCTCGCCTCGTTGGCTGTCACCCACTCCAGGTTGCGATCGGTGACGGCATCCAGACGATGGCGGTGGGCCATCTTGACGTACTGGTTCTCCACCTGATAATATGCCTCGGAGCCTGGGTTATCGAGGCCGTGCCGCTCCACGATCCGCCTGGCGTCGGCGATGTAGGCCCAGGTGCACAGGTGGTTCTCGTCGGGCAAGGTGAAGTCGTAGACGGTGAGGGTCAAAGGGATAGTCCGTGTATTGGCTCCGTCGTCCTCGGTCACGGTCACCGTGCCCGAGTAACAGCCGGCTGGCGTATCCTTGGGGATGTAGATGTCCACCCACACCGCCTGGTTGCGGTTGGGGGCGATGTCGAAGGGTGCACCGCCATGGGCCTTGCCCACATCCAAAGGTATCAGCGGGTCGGGCCACCAGCCAGGCCCGTTGAGGTTGCTCATGTCGGCGATGTAGAGGGTGCGCGAGGGCTCGGTCACGTGAAGGTAGTGCTCGCGGAAGAGCTCGATGCGCCGTCCCACACTGTTAGAGAGATCACCCTGGTCGGCGCCGGGCAGCGTGAAGTCATTGGCGATGCGGTCGGTGCCGCTGGCCAAATCTGTGATGGAGACGTTCACGTCGCTGGCCCCTGAGCTTCCGGCCTCAATGACGAGCTGGAAGGCCACAACCTCGTTCCTGGCCCCGAAGATGTTGATCTCCGTACTGTCGCACATGGAGTTGCCATCCCTCAGTGGGCTGTCCAGCTCCTCCTGCTTGATCTTCTCGCCATCGCCCACGGCCCAGATGGCGGCGATGCCGGTCTGGCAGATCTCCCCCCAGTGCACCGCCACCAGCATGATGTCCACGATGTCAATTTCGCCGTTGCCGTCCAGGTCGTAGAGGGGGTCATAGTTTGGGTCCCCTTCAGCGGTGTTCCAGCGGCTGGCCACCAGCATGATGTCGGTTACATCTACGTCGCAGTCGCAGTCCAGGTCTCCAGGGAGATCGCAGGGAGGGGTAGGAGTCACCGTCGGTGTACTGGTTGATGCGGCCGTAGGCGTTGCTGTGCTGGTAGGCGTGCTGGTAGGCGTTGGTGTGCTAGTAGCCGTCTCGGTGGGTGTTGGTGTGTTAGTGGCCGTTGACGTGTTCGTTGGCGTGGTGGTCGGGGTCGGGAGAAGAGAGTTAGGCGCCTCGAACCAGTTGTCGGCCATCACCATGTATCCTTCGACGTTGGGATGAACGGCGTCATGCATCAACGATGCCCGTGCCTGGCCTGTGTCCGGATTGTAGAAATCGTCCCAGTTATCGGTAAACCACAGGTCCACTCCTGTCAAATTGCTTTCCAGACTGTCGTTGTAAACCGACACCCACCACGATGCCAGTGCAGAAATGAGATTGGGTGGAATGGCCGAAACGATGATCTGGGGGTGAGAGCCGTCCGGGTTGGTGTGGGAAGTGACCACGTCCACGATGGCTTGCACTTCAGCCACGGTCTGATCTATCACTTCAAACAGATTGAGAGGGTTCGCCTCCTGGGCCAAATCGTTGCCCCCGACCATTAACAAGACAAAGTCGGGATTGTCTTGCCCCATCCAATTCAAATTCTGAAGGTCGGCCACGACCTGGTCGGCTCGATAGCCACCCACCCCATGGTTGATCACTTCGAAACTGCCGGAACCGTAGGCCGAATCGAGCATCACCTGCAGCCGGGCGGGATAAGTGTTCTCCGTCCCCGAATAGGGAATGCCTTCGGTGATGCTGTCTCCTAAGCAGGACACGACCGAAGTTGGGCCGTCTCCTGAGACGGAGACAGTCGGCGCGGCCATCGCAGCCACAAGATAGAGGACAAGGCACACAGATACGCCGAGG
>JAUWYT010000096.1 GCA_030615705.1 Chloroflexota bacterium | reverse complement strand
GCCATGCGCACCCTGCTAAGGGTACTCGCTGCTAAGCAGGGCAAGCGCGTTACCCTGGAAATCGTCGAATCTCCAGTGGCGGAGGCGGCTGCAGAAGAGTTCGTGGCCGAAGAGGTTGCCCCGGTGGAAGAAGAGGCGCCGGTGGAGGAGGCTGCACCTACCGAGGTCGAAGTCGCCGAGGAGGTTCCTATTGTTGAGGAGGAAGTACCTTCTGAGGAAGAGCTCATAGAAGCGCCCTTTGAGGAGGAAGTCGGAGAGACCACGGGCGAAGAAGCCGACTAGCTCAGTACATCACAAGCAGAAGGAGGGCGACCCAATGAAGGAACTGATTGAGTACGTCGCAAAATCGCTGGTGGATGACCCATCGCAAGTCCGTGTGGATGAGATCGAGGGCACTAACTCCGTTGTCCTTGAGTTGCACGTAGCTCCAGAGGACATGGGACGGATCATCGGCAGGAAGGGACGGGTGGCCAACGCCATGCGCACCCTGCTAAGGGTAGTCGCTGCTAAGGAAGCCAAGCGCGTTACGTTGGAGATCGTCTAATAGCGATCAAGGCGGGGGCTCCGTTACGTGCCCCCGCTCTCTTTTTCAGGTCGCAGCGGGATGAAGGATTCAAAACCTGGGAGAGCAGATAATAAGGCTGGGCCTCGTTACTTGGTTATCGGCCGGGTAGCAAGGCCCTGGGGGAACCGGGGCGAGGTAAAGGTGGAGATCATGACCGATTTCCCAGACCGCTTCGCCCTGCTGCGAGAGGTCTACCTGGGGCCGAAGGCTGTGCCTTTCGCCCTGGAGGGCTTCCGCCTGCACAAACGGTCGGCTCTTCTCAAACTGGAAGGCTGCAATGATCGGGCTGCACTCGAGAAACTGCGGGGCCAATTGGTGCAAATTCCGATTGAGGAGGCCATGCCTTTGGGCGAGGATGAGTACTACGTGCACCAAATCGTCGGCCTCACTGTTTGGACGATGGAAGGGGAATACTTGGGCACGGTGGGTGAAGTCATCTCCACGGGATCCAACGACGTTTACGTGGTGCGGAGCGAGGGGCGGGAGATGCTGATCCCAGCCATCGAGGACGTGGTGCTTGAGATCAACCTGGCTCAGGGACGGCTGACTGTGGAGCTGATGGAGGGTTTGATTTGAGCCTGGCTACAGTAGGCGCTTCAGCGCGCCAAGAGCGCACTGATGAAGCCCGGAGCTTCCAGGTCCGGGCTGAGAGAGCAAAGCCGCCTTCGGGGGCTGAATTGCAGATCGAAAAGCTTTGCTCCTTTGGCCCGGTGCTTTAGCGCCGGGCTTATCTTGACAAAGAGGCCCACATCGTCTTATGCTTACAGGTGGCGGCGATAAGTGGGGGTCAGAAACCGGGCTTCGGGCTGAGCCTCAGGACGAAGGATTTTTGCTGAAGAATGTGACTTTTCGTACTGCGGAGAGCCCCAAAAGCAAGAGTTCGCCCATTCGAGTAGGAGAAAAACCTGGTTTCTCTCAAAGTGTCCGGTAGCAAATCTACAGGAGGTTTCGGTGGCCGAGGTCAAATATTGGGTTGGCTTTAACATCGTTCGCGGGATAGGGCCGATGAGGTTCAGGGCCTTGCTCGATCACTTCGGCGATTTGGAAAAGGCTTGGCACGCCGACGCCCGTGAGCTAAAAAAGGCAGGGTTGGATCAGCGTGCCCTTGAGAACCTTACGACCGGGCGCTCTACGATCTCGCTGGATGGGGAAATGGAGAAGATCGAGCGCCAGGGAGCGAAGGTGCTAACCTGGGACGATCCCGCCTACCCGCCTCGCTTGCTGAACATCTACAACCCGCCGCCGGTGCTCTACGTTAAGGGTGAGATCTTGAGTGAGGACCAGTGGGCGGTGGCTGTGGTCGGAACCCGGAGGGCCACGGTCTACGGGAAGGAGGCGGCGCGATGGATAGCTGGCGATCTGGCCCGCAACAGGGTCACCATCGTCAGCGGCCTGGCCCGGGGGATAGATAGCGAGGCCCACCGAGCCGCTCTGGACGCTGGTGGCCGTACAATCGCCGTCTTGGGCTCTGGCATAGACATCATTTACCCGCCGGAGAGCCGTAGGTTGGCGCAGGCTGTCGTCGAACGAGGGGCTTTGGTGAGCGAGTACGCCATTGGCACCCCACCAGAGGCGGGCAATTTCCCCCCACGCAACCGCATCATCAGCGGGCTGTCCTTGGGAGTGGTCATCGTCGAGGCGGGGGAGAGGAGCGGGGCCCTGATCACAGGAGACTTCGCCCTCGAGCAGGGGCGGGAGGTCTTCGCCGTGCCCGGAAACATCTTCCGCAGGAAAAGCATGGGGACCAACAAACTCATCCAGCAGGGGGCCAAACCGGTCCTCTCTGTGGAGGACGTTTTGGAGGAGCTCAACCTGACTATGGTCAGTAAGCAGGCGGAGGTGCGGGCCGTCGTCCCAGAGAACGAGACGGAGGCTACATTGCTGGAGTACATTACAGCCGAGCCAATCCACGTTGACGAAATCGGGGAAAAGAGCGGCCTGCCCATCGCCCAGGTTTCCAGCACCCTGGCTTTGATGGAGCTAAAAGGCATGGTGCGCCAGGTGGGGGGGATGAATTACGTGTTGGCCAGAGAGGGTCGGGTGGAGTACGTGGTGGACTGAGGGGCGATGTGGTCCCCATCCAGAAGGAACTGCTTGTACTGAGCTTAGCCGAAGTGGAGGTAGAAATTGTATGCTTTGATCATGGCCGGGGGGAGCGGCACCCGGCTCTGGCCTTGCAGCCGAGAGGCTTGCCCGAAGCAGTTATTGGGCCTCCTGTCCGAGAGTACAATGCTGCAGGAAGCCTGTCAACGCATTATGCCTCTCGTCCCTAGCGATAGGATCTTTGTGGTGACCAACGAGGCTTGCACCGACGTTGTCCGCCGGCAGATCCCGCAGGTGCCAACAGACAACGTTATCGGCGAGCCGGAGGGCCATGGTACAGGGCCCTGCATCGGCCTATCCGCTTTGTACCTCAGGCGGCTGGACCCTGAGGCGGTGATGGCTGTCCTCACGGCTGATCACTACATCGAAAAAGCGGATGAGCTCCGGCGCGCGCTGGGGGCGGCGGCCCAGGTGGCGGAGGAGGGTCACCTGGTAACCCTGGGCATCGAGCCCAATCGCCCAGCGACGGGCTACGGCTACATCCAACGAGGTGAGAAGTCAGCTCAGGCCAACGGGTACGACGTGTACCGAGTCGAAAAGTTCACCGAGAAGCCCGACCTAACCACAGCTCAAGCTTTCATAGAGAGTGGCCGGTACTACTGGAACAGCGGCATGTTCATCTGGAAGGTTTCGACCATCTTGCGGGAGTTCGAGAAGCTCATGCCCCAACTCTACGCCCAGTTGATGGAGATAGACGCTGCTCTGGGCACAGCGGAGGAACGAGCCGTGCTGGAACGCATTTGGTCCAAGGTGGAAAATGAGACCATTGACTACGGCGTCATGGAGCGGGCCGACGAGGTAGCCGTCATCCCGGTGGACATCGGCTGGAGCGATGTGGGGAGCTGGGCTACGTTGTTCGAGCTCCTCCCCGCCGACGGGGAGGGCAACGTCGTCGTCGGTCAACACATTGGGCTGGACACCAAGGGCTGTTTAATCCACGGCTTCCACCGTTTGGTGACTACCATTGGCTTAGAAGACATGATCGTTGTGGATACTGAAGATGTCCTCCTCGTCTGTCCCAAAGAGCGGGCTCAGGAGGTGAGGGATTTGGTGAAGAAGCTCAAAGAGAGCGGCAAGGATGAGTACCTGTGATCAACTTGTACCTATAGCACCGCGCCCCGCTGTATCGCAACATCGAGAGAGAAGGAATCTAACTGTGGACGAGCATACCAAGGTCATCACGGAAGCTGATACTGACGATGTGCGGTACCGGCTACGGGAGGCGCTGGAAGCGAGAGAAGAGATCGTCTTCGCTTACCTGCATGGTTCTTTCGCCGAGGGGCTCCCTTTCCGTGATGTAGATGTGGCTGTCCACCTCGATCCAGCTTTGGCCATGGCCACGGACATTTTCGATTACGAGATGAGCCTCTCGGTGGAGCTTACCCGAAGTCTTCGTTTTCCCGTGGATGTACATGTCCTCAACGGCGCTCCCCTGGGTTTTCAACATAACGTTCTGCAAGGAGAGGTATTGCTACTGCGTGATGAGGATGAACTGACTGATTTCATCGAGCGAGTGGGACTTGAGTATATGGATTTCACCTATCTGGGACGCCTTTATCTGCTGGAGGTGCTTCGCTCTTAGCAACAACCTTGGAGGAAGAAGCTGAGGGGAGAATCATGACCGATAACTCGATCGTTGCTTATTGTATGAAGTGCAAAGCTAAACAGGAGATGAAGAACCCGCAGCCGGTCTTCACTAAGGCTGGTCGGCCGGCCACGACGGGCACTTGCCCTGTGTGTGGAACCAAGATGTTCCGCATGGGCAAAACTCCCGCCCACGCCGGGCTTCTCAAGCCCGATCCACCCAAGAAAGATGGCAAGTTAGTCATTGTAGAATCGCCAGCCAAGGCCCGTACCGTCGGCAAGTTCCTGGGCAATCCCTATCGGGTCAAGGCTTCCGTTGGCCACGTGCGGGATCTACTTAGGTCCCGGCTGAGTGTGGACGTGGAGAATGACTTCGAGCCCTCTTACCGCGTGCCCAAGGAGAAGAAGGAGGTGGTCGAGGACCTGCGGGAGGAGGTCAAGAAGGCTGGCGAGGTCTACCTGGCTACAGACCCCGACCGCGAAGGGGAAGCTATCGCCTGGCACCTCATGCAGGCAGCCAAAATCAGCAAGAAGCAGGCCCGGCGAGTGGTCTTCCACGAGATCACTCGTGACGCCATTGATGAAGCATTCTCTCACCCCCGCAATATAGACATGAAGTTGGTCAATGCCCAACAGGCCCGACGCATCCTGGACCGCCTGGTGGGCTATAAAATCAGTCCGCTTCTCTGGGAGAACGTGCGCAGCCGCACCTCGGCCGGGCGGGTGCAATCGGTGGCTCTGCGCCTCATCGTCGAGCGGGAGCGGGAGATCGACGCGTTTGTGCCGGTAGAATACTGGTCCATTGATGCAGAGCTGGCCAAGCGGGAGAAAAAGCGCCGTAGTTTCACCGCCAAGTTGCACCGCATTCGCGGCGAGGAGGTGGATCTCAAGAGTGAAGACGATGCTCAGAAGATCGTAGATGAGCTGGAGAAGGCGGCCTATGTCGTAACCAAGGTGCGCAAGGGCCAGCGGCGGCGAAATCCCTCGCCTCCTTACACCACCAGCACCATGCAGCAGGAAGCCTCCCGACGGTTGGGCTTCACCGCCAAGCGCACCATGCGGATTGCCCAACAGCTCTATGAGGGGGTGGAGATAGGCCCTGAGGGCTCGGTGGGCCTCATCACCTATATGCGCACCGATAGCGTCAACGTGGCTGCGGCTGCCCAGGAGGAGGCCCGCGCCTATATCGCTGAAAAGTATGGCGCTGACTACAGGCCGGCCAAACCTCGCCGCTACAAGACCAAAGCCAAGGGTGCTCAAGAGGCCCACGAGGCTATCCGGCCCACCTCGGTGCGTCGCGAGCCCAAAGCGACAAAGAAGTATCTCGCGCGGGACCAGTACCGCCTTTATGATCTCATCTGGAAGCGCTTCTTGGCCAGCCAGATGTCCTCGGCCATCCTGGACACCGTCTCCGTGGACGTAATAGCAGATAGCAAATGGCAGATAGCCGATAGCGAGCTAACGGTAATCCCTAGCCATCAGCTATCAGCTATCAGCCATAAGCCAGATTATCTCTTCCGGGCCACGGGATCAAGTATTCGATTCCGGGGCTTCCTGATCGTCTACGAGGAGGCCAAAGACGAGGACGAGACTGCTGAGGAAGGCGAAGGCAAGATTCTGCCGCCGCTTTCCAGGCGCGAGATTTTGGACCTCCTGCGGCTCTTGCCTGAACAGCACTTCACTAAGCCGCCGCCGCGCTACAGCGAGGCCACCTTAGTCAAGACTCTGGAGGAGTATGGCATCGGCCGGCCCAGCACCTACGCGCCTATAATCTCCATCATCCAAACTCGGGGTTACGTGGATCGCGAGGATAGACGCCTGGTCCCTACCGAGCTGGGCTTTATCGTCAACGATCTCTTGGTGAAGCACTTCCCGGACATCATAAATGTGGATTTCACCGCTCATATGGAGGAGGACCTGGACCTCATCGCCTCAGGTGAACGGGAGTGGGTGCCGGTGTTGCGGGAATTCTATGGCCCCTTTGATGAGGCGGTGAAACAAGCCGAGCGCACCATGGAAAAGGTGGACCTCGGCGAGCAGCTCACTGGCGAGATGTGTGAGAAGTGCGGCCATCCCATGATCGTCAAGTTCGGCCGCTACGGCAAGTTCATGGCCTGCAGCAATTTCCCAGCCTGCCGCAACACCAAGTCCTACCAGATCAAGACCGGCGTGGCCTGCCCGGAGTGTG
>JAUWYT010000019.1 GCA_030615705.1 Chloroflexota bacterium | reverse complement strand
TCGGCCGGGCTCAGGACAGGCCCTTCGGCCGGGCTCAGGACAGGCCCTTCGGCCGGGCTCAGGACAGGCCCTTCGGCGGGGCTCAGGACAAGCGCCGCCATTGCCTGTGGTAAACACTGGCTTCCGGCGTCTTCTTGCCGCACTCGAACCCCCTGAGACTGCAAAGGGCCTGGGTCAAACCATCCCCTTGATCGCGGCGCTCGCCAGCGGTGGTGATCACCCCCCGACCTTCACCCAGGACCGTTTTGTGGCTCGAGCACTGGGACCGATCACCAGGGTTGCAAGAGCGTGTCTCGGCCGGGACATGCGGCGCATAGCAGAGGAAAGTGAGCAATTGGTTGGATTAGGCCCGGGGCTCACGCCGTCCGGGGATGATCATCTGGGGGGCCTGCTCTTTGCCGCTCACCACCTGAAGGCTGCCTACCCGACTGAATTCAGTTGGGGCGCAGGCCCTGTTCTGGATTTCCTGCTCCGGGCGCGCCCCCTGACCAATCGCATCAGCCATACCATCCTTTCCGATTGCGCCCAGGGTCATGGGCCGGAACCGCTTCACGATTTGGTCAACTCGCTCCTGCAAGCGGAACCAGCGGGGTGTCTCCTGCGCAGTGTGGATCGGCTCACAAGGATCGGTCACACCTCCGGCTGGGATATGCTGGCCGGGGTGCTGACCGCAATGTTGCTGACGGAGGCAAATGTGTAGACACTTCGGCGAGAGGAAACCACATTATCACACGCGGATTTCTCTCGCTTTGCTTTGTATCTTTCATCAGGGAGAATGATTATGGCAAAGGATATCAAGACCAGGATTGAGACGGCCAATGCCGAGGCCTTTCGTCGCATGGTGGCAGCCGACCCCGTGTTAGTAGACGTTGCACCAGCAGGCGACGTGATCCCAGGCCTGACAGACAAGATGGTGCTACATTCCGGCCCTCCGGTTGACTGGCAACGCATGAGCGGAGCACAGAAGGGTGCCGTTATCGGGATGCTGCTCTTCGAGGGTTGGGCCAGGAGCAAAGAAGAAGCGATCAAGCTCCTGGAAGACGGGGCCATCACCCTCGAGCCCAATCATCACCACCAGACCGTTGGCCCTATGGCGGGCACGATCACCCGTTCGATGTGGGTCTTCGTCGTGGAGAACAAAGCCTTCGGCAATCGTGCCTACTGCCGACAGGTCGAGGGTCGTCAGCAGTTCGGCGATTCCAGTCAAGAAGCCTTGCAGGACTTGATTCGTTGGCATGATACCTGGGCCCCAGCACTACGCGCCGGCTTGCGCCAGATGGGTGGCCTTAGCCTCAAACCGATCATCGCCCGCGCCCTGCAGATGGGCGACGAGCTTCACAACCGGCCCCACGCCGCGTCCAGTCTGTTTGCCAACGCCATGGCTGTTCCCATGATCGAGGCTGGCATCCCGAAAGAGGCCCTCATCAGCACCCTGCGTTACCTGGCTGGTCACCAGTTGTTCTTCCTGGGACTATCAATGGCGGCAGCCAAAGCGACCGCCGATCCGGCGCGGGGAATTGAATACAGCACCGTCGTCACCGCCATGGCCCGCAACGGGACGGAGTTCGGCATCCAGGTAAGCGGCCTGGAAGGTGAGTGGTTTACCGCCCTGGCCCCGCCCGTCAAAGGACTCTTCCTGCCCGGCTATGGCGAGCAGGACGCCGGGCTGGACATAGGGGACTCGGCGATCACCGAAACCGTGGGCTGGGGTGGCTTTGTCCTCGGCGGGGCTCCCGGCATCCTGAGCTTCGTCGGTGGCACGCCGGAAGAGGCGTTGTCTTACAGCCGAGACATGCGGCAAATCACCGTCTCGACCAGCCCGGAGTTCCTCATCCCGGCGCTGGGCTTCGAAGGCACCGCCGTCGGGATTGACGTGCGAAAAGTTGTCCAGACCAACATCCCGCCGATAATTGATACTGCCATGGCTCACAAGAACCCTGGCCATCCGATCATCGGCGCCGGCCTCGTTCGCCCCCCATTGGACTGCTTCAAGAGGGCTCTGATCAGATTTGCCGAAAAGTATGGCCTGAAGTGATTCTGGGCCGTTGGGAAGGGTTTATGGCAACGGGATATACCATCAAGCGGAACCAATACTTTGATTCGGTCTTCCTCATGCAAGTCGCCAAGCGCCTGTCAGAAGAGCCGGGGATCGAGCAGGTCGCCGCGCTTATGGGGACGGAGAAGAACAAAGGCTTGCTGGCCGAGATCGGATTTGAAAACGCGGAGATCTCGTCGGCGGCCGCCAACGACCTGATCATTGCGCTCAAGGGGAAGAGTCCATCCACGATCGAGGTGATCCTGGAGAACCTGGACGCCTGGCTCTTCCGTAAGCCAGTCGGTGTCAGCAAGGCAGTTTCGCGCACGCTGGATGAGGCCCTGGCGCGCCAGCCCCATGCCAACCTGGCTGTCGTGTCCCTTCCTGGCGAATATGCCGCTCGCGAGGCCCGGAGGGCCCTTGAGCGCGGGTTGAACGTGTTCCTGTTCAGCAGCAACGTGCCGGTGGAGGATGAACTCTCCCTCAAGCAGTACGCCCGAGAGCGGGGACTGATCGTCATGGGGCCTGACTGCGGGACGGCCATCATCGCCGGCGTGGGTATTGGCTTTGCCAATGTCGTTCGGCCAGGCCCAATCGGCGTGATTGGCTCGACGGGCACGGGGCTCCAGGAGTTCACCAGCCTCGTTCACCAGGGCGGCTCAGGCATCTCCCACGCCATCGGCACAGGCAGCGGGGACCTTTCGGACGCAACAATCGGTGGTATCTCAACCCTCAGTGCCCTGGAGGCGCTTGAGGCTGACCCCCAGACCAATGTTGTCGCAGTGCTGTCCAAG
The DNA here is from genome assembly GCA_030615705.1 of Chloroflexota bacterium. GTDB lineage: Bacteria > Chloroflexota > Anaerolineae > VGOG01 > VGOG01 > JAUWYT01. Next base: position 8,710 of record JAUWYT010000019.1, on the reverse strand, counting down.
CCACCTGGCGCGAAGACCCTTCCCCTTCTCGTGGAGCGGCTTAACCGATGCCGCAAGCCGGTTGTAGCCTGTTTCCTTGGTATTGGCAAATACCCTTCCGAGAACGATATCGGCTTTGAGACGGCACGCACCCTCGATGAGGCTGCCGCACTGGCTACTCAATTGGCGCCTGGCAAGCCAGTTGTGCGCACGGGCGTAGGTTCTCAAGAAGTTCAGGCACTTGTTGCCAAAGAACGAGCCGGCATGGCGCCGGAGCAGAAATACATCCGGGGCATATTCGCTGGCGGGACATTCTGCTACCAGGCTCAGCAGGTGATGCGGGAAGCGGGCCTGGTGGTCTATTCCAATGCACCGTTGGATGGGATGCTCAGTCTGGCGGATCCTCTGCGCAGCGAGGCCCACACGCTGGTGGACATGGGCGCGGAGATGTTCACGGAAGGCCGTCCCCACCCGATGATTGATGCGACGCTCCGCCGTGAACGGATTCTGGCGGAAGCCCAGCACCCGCAGGTGGCAGTTCTCCTGCTGGATTTCATCCTGGGCTACAACGCTTCCCCTGATCCCGTTGGCGACCTGCTGGAGACTATCGCAGAGGCCAAATCCACTGCCAGCCAGCGCGGTGGCTACCTCAGTGTGGTTGCCTCCATGTGCGGCACAGAGGCTGATCCACAGAACCTCCGGGAGCAAACCAGGGCCCTGGAAGAGGGTGGGGTCGTGGTTCTGCCGAGCAGCGCCCAGACTGCCCTCTTCAGCAGGACGCTGGCGCTGAGCTTATAAGCGTGAGGAAACCCATGAAGACTAAACTCGAAGAATTGCTCCAGAATGGGCCTGTGGTCATTAGCCTCGGAGTGCGTGAGTTTGCCGAGAGCCTGCAAGATCAGGGAGTGGAGGTCGTTCACGTGGACTGGTCCCCGCCTGCCGGTGGTGACGCAGAGATGGCGGAATTGCTAGATAAACTGTTGTGATCGGGGATGACTTTGCCAGATCTACAGGTCTTACACGACTTCGGGCTAGTAAGTGTTCACCCAGTTGTCTATCCAATTGCTACGATGGGCGACACCCTCTTGTCTTCCGTGTAGCAGAACCGGGTAGCAAAGGGTATACTCGACATTTTGAGTAAACTTTTATGGCTACAAGTTCAGGCCAGTTATGCAGGCTGGTGAATAGAGAAGCCCGCATCAGCGGCTAGGCACAATGGATTCTGGTTACATTCAGATAAAGTGAGAGGTTTGAAGGTGGCTTTTGATGGCACCCTCAAACCTCTTTTTCATTCCCTGCCAACAGCCAGTTTGCCTCGACGATTTCTTAGCCCAGGAGACCGCATAAGTCGTTCTTGACTGAATGGGCTAGTTGTGGTATGATTTACAGAGTTTAATCACCATTGCTCTTCCCAAAGGAGGCTACCATGAAAAAGAATACACTTGCCGTGGTCGCTTTGGCCTTGCTTCTCGTCGCTCTGACAGCCAGTTGCAAGCGAGCCAAACCCGCTGTCGTCTCCGAGGTACAGGTAACCGCAACAGTAACAGCCACTACTCCAGCGGGGGGCACACTTATCGCTGCTGCTTCGCCCAGCCCAACCTCTGAGGGCATTCCAACGATCACACGTACACCCAGTCTTGAAGCCGCTACCCCAACACCCTCCACCGCAGCGGAAACTACCCCTACCGTCGCCCTTACCCCAACGCCTATCTCAACGCTTGTCGCAACGCCCGCCCCAACGCCCGCCCCCACGGCGGTTTCAGGGGAGCAAACCCACACCGTGCAGCCGGGGGAGAACCTGTTCCGCATTGCCCTGCATTATGGAATGACTCATCGGGCCGTTGCTGCCGCCAACGGAATCATCAACCCCGACCTCATCTACGTCGGCCAGAGGTTGACCATCTCTACGGAAGGAACGGCACCAGCCGTGCCAACGAAGGGGAGAATTCACGTGGTGCAGCCGGGGGAGAACCTGTTCCGCATCGCCCTCAGCTACGGCATCACGGTGGAGGCCATGGCGGCAGCCAACGGCATCCTTAATGTCAACCTTGTATACCCGGGGCAGGAGTTGCTCATCCCCTGAGTAGTTCGACAATGTCAAGTTGGGCGGTGGGATGTTGCATCCGAGCGAAGACTGACCACTTCGGGACACTGTCGTATATCATGCCTTCTATAAGGAGGCAGATTTGGGCGCGGAAGCGACTGTGGCTAGCCAGCGAGTATACGAAGGACGGCTTGTCAACCTGCGCGTGGACACCGTCCGCCTGGAGAATGGCAGGTTAACCAAGCGGGAGATTGTCGAGCACCCGGGAGCGGTGGCTGTGGTTGCTTTGGACGAGGACGATAACGTCCTTTTGGTGCGCCAGTTCCGCAAGCCAGCGGAAAGGGAACTGCTGGAGATCCCCGCTGGCACGCTGGAAGCTGGCGAGGAGCCAATCGCTTGCGCCCGACGCGAGTTAAGAGAGGAAACTGGGTATCGGGCCGAGTGCCTGGTGCAAGTAGGCAGCTTTTATTCAAGCCCTGGCTTTTGCACTGAGTACATTCGTCTTTTCCTAGCAACTGGCTTGCAAAGTGGCCGCCCAGCTCCCGAGGGCGATGAGGCCATCGAGATCATTAAGGTCCCGTTATCTGACATACCGGCAATAGTTAGCCAGGGCGAGATATGCGATGGTAAGACCATCGCTGGCTTGCTCAGCGTTTTGCTTCTTCGCCTGGACCTGAGCACAACTGGGGGCTAGAGAACATTTGTGACGGCGGTCACTTGACTTTTCAGCCTGTTGAGTTTAAAATAAAGGCGAGAGGACGGAACTGAACCTTTTACCTCTCTTGCTTGTGTATAAGCAGGAGAGATCATCACCTGCCACCGCACTAATTGGGGAGACATTATGTCGCTCAGTGAAGACGGCCGATTGATCTCTCAAATTCGCCAGGGGAACATCCTGGCCCTGGAAGCCCTGTACAAGAAATACAAGGGCCAAGTATATCGAACTGCCTTAGCCATCACTCGCGATCGGGAGGCTGCGGAAGACGTCCTCCAAGATTGCTTTTTGAAAGTCTACACCCATGTTGACAAACTAGATGGCTCTCTCCCCTTGTCCCCTTGGCTGCATCGGGTGGCCGTGAACCTGAGCTACAACTGGGCCGCCAAAAGGAGCCGTTGGCTGAGGCCTTTGGAAGAGGTAATTGACTGCTTGGTAGCAGGCCCACATACCTTGCCTGAGTCTGTCTTGGAGAGGGGGGAGCTGCAACGCGTTATTCAGAAAGCCATCGCTTCCTTAAGCTTCGAGCACAGAGTGGTAATTGTTCTGTTCTACCTGGATGGCTTTAGCTTGAACGAGATCGCCTATATCTCGGATTGCCCGGTGGGTACGGTAAAGTCTCGTCTGCATTACGCTCGCCGAAATCTGCGTCGCAAGCTGGAAAGGGATAGGCGTTTGTCGCCGGAGGTAGTCTATGAGTTTTCGTAGAATCCAGCCAAAGATGGAGAGGCAACCTCTAGATGAAATTGATGAGTTGATCCGCTGGGCCCTTCTGGACTCGGTAGCTGGCGAGGAGCCCTCGCCCCAAGTCTGGCAGGATATCAAGGCCAGGCTAATGACCCGCTCCCGGGCCATGCCCAGCCAATCGGGAGTGGAGCACCGTTGGCGACACTTCGCTTCGACTATACAAGCTTGCGCATTGGGCACTCTCGCCCCCTTGGATGCGAATTGGCACTGCAGGCTCGCCCCACGGGAACGCTCTTATCTCGTCTGGAGGGAGAATCTCTTGCTATCAATGATGCCTGCGGCAGCGCTGATAATCTACTGAGGCAACGGGGTGTCTGCAGGAGGATAAGTGTCTAGAAACAGATGGCTTTGGATACCTATAACCATAGTAGTTGTGGCCTGCTTGCTGGTGACCTGCGGCGGCGGCTCCCTCTTTCTATGGTATCAGGGTGAAGGACTCAAGTTCCTGGAGGGGGCTACTCCGCCCAGCGAGCTCCTGCCAAGCATTAGGCCAACACCTGAGGAAGAGCCACCGGCTCGACTCGGCGCCACGCTTAACTTGCCAGGAGGCGAACCCCCCACACTGGACCCCGCACTCACCCAGGATGCTACCTCAGCCAGTTACATCGTAGAGATCTTCAGCGGCCTGGTAACCCTGAACCGGGATCTGGAAGTAGTGCCCGACATCGCTGAAAGCTGGGATTTGAGCGATGACGGTACGACTTATACCTTCCACCTTCGCGATGACGTCAAGTTCCACGATGGCAAGCCGGTCACAGCCCCGGACTTGAAGTACGCCATCGAGCGGGCCTGTGATCCGTCCACCGGGTCGGTGGTGGCCGATACCTACTTAGGCGATATCGTGGGAGCCCAGGCCAAGCTGCGCGGCGAGGCCGACGAGGTCTCGGGTGTGCTGGTTGTTGACGATTACACTTTGGAGATCGCCATTGATTCCCCGAAGGCCTACTTCCTCTCCAAATTGACTTACCCTACCGCCTTTGTCGTAGATCAGGAGAATGTGGAAGGCCCAGTTCAGCCCTGGACAGACAAGCCCAACGGTACCGGCCCCTTCCGCCTGGCCGAGTACCAGTTGGGTCTCAGGATCGTGCTGGAGCGTAACGAGACCTACTATGGCACCCCTAAGCCCGCCTTGGAGCGGGTGAACTTCATGCTGGCCGGGGGCTCGCCGATGACCATGTACGAGACCGGCGAATTGGACGCTGTGCCTGTGGGCCTGGCCGACATTGAGCGAGTTTTAGACCCCTCCAATCTGCTGAACAAGGAGCTCTCGATCACCCTCCCCACCCTGAGTATCTTCTACATTGGATTCAATGTCCAAAAGCCCCCTTTCGATGACCAGAAAGTGCGGCAGGCCTTCAACTATGCGATTGACAAAGACAAATACGTGGAAGTGGTGTGGAAGAAGATGCAGCTCAAAGCGGAGGGCATCCTTCCTCCTGGCATGCCGGGATACAACGAGAATCTACAAGGCTACCCCTACGATCCGGAGAAAGCCCGCCAGCTCATCGCTGAATCCCGATACGGAGATGTCAGCAATCTGCCGGAGATAACACTCAACGTCTCTGGTGGAGGTGGGGCGGCAGCCAGACAGGTAGCAGCTATCGTGGAGATGTACAAGCAGAACCTGGGTGTGGATATCGCCATCCAGCAGACCGAGTGGGCAACCTACCTCTGGGATCTTAGAGCTCACCGCTACCAGATGTTCGGCCTGACGGCAGGCTGGATAGCCGACTACCCTGACCCTCAGGATTTTCTGGACATTCTGTTTCACAGCGAAAGCCGCAACAACGATATGGAGTACTCCAACCCCGCAGTTGACAGGCTTCTGGAGGAGGCTCGGGGAGAGCAAGATTCTGAGAAGCGCATGGAACTTTACCAGCAGATCGAAGAGATGATCCTGGAGGACGCCCCGATTGTGCCCCTGACCCACGATGCGGATCACTGGCTGACTAAGCCTTACGTAGAGGGGATGATCTACCCGCCGGCCATTATCCCCAAGCTGAAGTACGTCTCGATCAGCAAATAGCAGATAGCCGATGGCATATAGCAAACAATGGTTACTTACGTGGTGCGTCGTCTGTTATGGCTGCCCTTTTTGCTGTTGATCATTGGTCTTATCACCTTCGCCCTGGGTTTGTACGGGCCAGGCGACCCGGTGCTGGTGATGATGGGCCAACACGCCAACCCGGAGGCCGCAGCCCGGGTCCGGCACGAGCTGGGGCTGGATAGGCCCTTCCTGGTCCAATATGCCGACTACGTCTGGAAAGCCCTCCATGGCGACTTTGGCGAATCTCTAAAGTATCGCGGCCAGCCAGTGGGCCGGTTGATGGCCAAACGCCTGACCGTGACCGTTCAGTTCAACGTGGTCGTCATGGCGGTGGGCGTGGCTGTGGGTATCCCCTTGGGAATCCTGGCCGCTCTGAACCGAAACAACTTAATAGATTACTTCATCGTGCTGCTCACGGTAGCTGGTATCTCTCTACCGGTGTTGGCCATCGCCCCCATAGCGATGTGGTTCCTGGCAGCCCGGTTTCATCTCCTGCCCTCTGGCGGATGGGACGGGATCTTTAGTCGACGTATCATCATGCCCACCCTGGTGCTGGCCATCGGCCCGGCCGCCGTCTTTGTACGCCAGACGCGAGCCAACATGCTGGAGGTGCTGGACCAGGACTACGTGCGCACAGCGCGGGCCAAGGGCCTGCGAGAGTACACCGTGATCGTCGCGCACGCCCTGCGCAACGCCCTGATTCCCCTGTTCACCATCTTTGGGCTGATGTTGGGCGGCCTGGTGGGAGGTGGCATCATCACCGAGAGCATCTTTGGCATCCCTGGCATCGGCAGACTGGTCTGGGACGCTTTCGGCGCACGGGACTACCCGGTGATCATGGCCTATACGCTGCTCGTGGCGATGGCCTACACCCTGGCTAATCTTTTCGTGGACGTCTGCTACCGCTTCGTTGATCCCCGTATTCGCTATGGCTAGAGCCCAGAGTGTGGTAGAAGTGGAGAAGGTCGAGCAGCGCCGGCGATGGTGGGAGTTCTGGCGACGCTTCAGCCGTAACAAGCTGGCGGTAGTGGGGCTGGTGGTGGTCTTCACGATGTTCTTCACCGGCATCTTCGCGCCCTGGCTGGCGCCGTACTCCTACACCGATCAGAATCTCGATGCCGTGGAGCAGATGCCCAGCCTGGCTCACCCTCTGGGGACCGATGAGTTGGGCCGTGACCAGCTCAGCCGGGTCATCTGGGGCGCGCGTACGGCGGTGATCATCGCGCCAACAGCGACCTTTTTCGGCGTGTCTCTGGGTCTTCTGTTCGGGTTGCTGGCCGGCTATTACCGGGGTTGGGTGGAGACGGTGATCATGCGCCTCGCCGACATTCTGTTCGCCTTCCCCGGCATTCTGCTGGCCATCCTCATTGCGGCCACCGTCCAGGGCCGTATCGAGGCCTGGCTAAAGGGGTTCGAAGCACTGGAGGGGTTTGTCAAGGCTGGCTTCGCCCAGGTTCTGGTGGTCATCGTTGCTCTCAGCGCCGTCGGGTGGCCGGGTATGGCCCGCCTGGTACGCGGGCAGGTGCTTTCCCTGCGCGAGGAGCAGTTCGTCGAGGCGGCCTGGGCCATCGGTGCCAGACCGTGGCGGGTGATCAGACACCACATCTTGCCCAATGCCATGGCGCCCATCGTCGTTTCCATCTCCATGAGCATGGGGGGCGCCATTGTGGCCGAGGCAGGACTCAGCTTCATGGGCATCGGCATCCGCCCTCCCACGCCGAGCTGGGGCGCGCTGATCATTGATAACTACAGCTTCTGGCGCAGCCCAGCGGCACCGGTGCTGCTGTGGCTGCCCGCGCTGATCGTCGGAGCGATGGTAGCCGCCTTTAACTTCGTCGGCGACGGGCTCAACGAGGCTCTCAGCCCTGGCTGATGGCCTGTCGTATATCGCTTATCGCGAGATGCATATAGCTATAGGCGATATGCGATAAGCTATAAGCTAAGAAGAGGAGGAATAGAAAATGGCGTTATTGGAAATAAAGGGCCTAAAGACCCGCTTCTTCACCGAAGACGGGGTGGTTCACGCTGTCAACGGTATCTCCTATGATCTTGAGGAGGGGGGGACGCTGGGGATCGTGGGCGAATCGGGGTGCGGCAAAACCGTGAGCGTCCTTTCTGTCATGCGCCTCATCCCTGAGCCCCCGGGCAAGATCGTTGGAGGTGAGGTGCTGTTCGAAGGACGGGACATACTGAAGATGGACCCGGACGATGTGCGTAAGGTGAGAGGGAACAGGATCGCCATGGTGTTCCAGGACCCCATGACTTCACTCAACCCCGTTTTGACCATTGGGCGGCAGATTGATGAGGCCCTGGAGCTACACATGGGCATGGACAAACATCAAGCCCGCCAGCGCACCATCGAGCTTCTAGAGACGGTGGGCATCGCCGAGGCAGCAGACCGCGCCGATGATTATCCCCACCAGTTCTCGGGTGGAATGCGTCAGAGGGTGATGATCGCCATGGCCCTCTCCTGCAACCCGCGGGTCCTCATCGCCGACGAGCCCACCACCGCCTTAGACGTCACTATCCAGGCTCAGATCATTGAGCTCGTGAAGAGGCTCAGGGAGGACATCGGCATGGCCATCGTTTGGATCACCCACGACCTGGGGATTATCGCTGGACTGGCCGAAAGGGTTATTGTCATGTATGCCGGCTACATCGTGGAGCGAGCCAGCGTCAAGGACCTCTACGGAGACCCACGGCATCCCTACACCATCGGCCTGTTAGGGTCGCTGCCGCGCCTGGACGAGACTCGCAAACGGAGGCTGTTCTCCATGAGGGGGCTGCCACCTGATCTGATTGATTTGAAGCCCGGTTGTCCCTTCGCGCCCCGGTGCGACTATGTCATTGACCGCTGCTGGGAGGAGACGCCGCCCTTGGAGCCTGTCACCCTGGGCCACGAAATAGCCTGTTGGGTAGACGTGAAAAGTTCGCAGCCTAGCAAGCCCGCAAATTAGGAGGCACAAATGACAACTGAAAACGAGATCTTGGTCAGAGTGGAGAATCTAAAGAAGTATTTCCCTATCACACGGGGCGTGTTTCAAAGGCATGTAGGTGACATCAAAGCCGTGGACGGCATCAGCTTCTTCGTCCGACGGAGCGAGACCCTGGGCCTGGTCGGGGAAAGCGGCTGCGGCAAAACAACCACAGGCCGCACCCTCTTGCAACTCTACCGGCC
>JAUWYT010000189.1 GCA_030615705.1 Chloroflexota bacterium | reverse complement strand
GCTTTTGAAGAGGGCGGGGCACCCCACCTGGAAGCACAATTCGCAGCCGTTACAGCGCTCCTCATCAACCTTGAGGGGCATCCACTGCCGCCGTACCTCAGGGAACAGAGCGCACTCGCGGCGGGCGACGACCAGCGCGGGCCCATCCTGGGCCAGACAGGCCCGCAGGGCCTCCTCCACCTCCTTAAGATCGTAGGAATCAACGCTGTGCACCTCCTCTATGCCCATCGCCCTCGCCAGGTCCTCAAATTGCACGGCCACCGTCTCCTCCCCCCGCAGGGTGCGGCCCGTGCCGGGATTCTCCTGGTGGCCGGTCATGGCGGTGGTGCGGTTGTCGAGTATGATAGTAATGGTGTTACCCTGGTTATAAGCGACATTGAGAAGGGCTGGCATCCCCGTGTGGAAAAAAGTGGAGTCGCCGATCACAGCCACGTTACGTTCCTTCATCCCCCCTTTCGTGTTCATTGCCTTGGCTACGCCGTGGGCAACCCCGATGCTAGCCCCCATGCAGCCACAGGTGTGGAGAGCCTCTTGAGGAGGCAGGAAACCCAGGGTGTAGCAGCCGATGTCACCGTTAACCACCAGCTTCAGTTTCTTGGTGACATGGAAGACGCCGCGGTGAGGACAGCCAGGGCAGAGGATGGGGGGACGCGCTGGAAGGGGGCCCTTTTCCGGCTCCACTGAGTCCACCTGGGCCGATTCTGGCAAGAGACCAGCCCGGATGGCGCTCTCGCGCACCACCTGGGGGTTGAACTCGCCGCAGATGGGGAAGATGTCCTTGCCCTCCACCTTGAGGCCCATCAAGCGGATCTCCTCCTCGATAAAGGGGTCCAGCTCCTCGAGGACGATCAGCCTGTCCACCTGGGCCGCGAAATCCTGAATCATCTCCTTGGGCAGAGGATAGGTCATCCCCAGCTTGAGGATCGAGGCCTCCTTGAAAACCTCCCTGGCGTACTGATAGGCCACCCCGCCGGTAACGATCCCCAGAGATCTATCGCCCATCTCTACCTGATTACAGGGAAACGATTCGGCAAATTGAGCCAACCTGGCAATGCGCTCTTCGATAATGGGGTGACGCCGTCTGGCGTTGCCGGGCACCATCACGTACTTCCTGGTGTCTATGCGGTAGGAGGAGGGTGGCTTATCCTCGACTTCCCGCTCTCCCAACTCCACCAGGGTGTAGGAATGAGCGATGCGGGTGGTGATGCGCAGCATCACCGGCGTGTCAAACTCTTCGCTGATCGAAAAAGCGGCGCTCACCAGATCCTTGGCCTCTTGGCTGTCGGTGGGCTCCAGGCAGGGGACGCGCGCGAACTTGGCATAGCGGCGGTTGTCCTGTTCGTTCTGCGAGCTGTGCATGGCTGGGTCATCGGCAGAGACGATCACCAGTCCAGCTTCCGTCCCCGTCATCGAGGCGTAGAAGAAGGAATCGGCGGCCACGTTAAGCCCGACGTGCTTCATCACGGCCATGGCCCGTGCTCCTGCATAGGCCGCCCCGATAGCCACGTCCAGGGCCACCTTCTCATTGGGGCTCCACTCGGCGTAGACGCCGGGCATGGGGGCGAGGGTCTCCAGGATCTCCGTTGAGGGTGTGCCGGGATAGCCTGCTGCTACCCGCACTCCGCTCTCCCAGGCCCCGCGAGCGATGGCCTCGTTGCCTGATAGTAGCTTCTTCACTTATATGCACCTCCATCGGCGCTAGCTTGATAGAGCTTTGCCTTGTTTCCTCCCAATTATATCCCAGATTTGATAGTTAGCAAGAAGTAGCCGTTCAAGGGGGCTACGAAACCCCTCACCCTCGCAGGGGGAGGCTGGGAGGGGGTTGATTTTTCGATGGATAGCCCACCCTCCCCTAGCCCCTCCCTCCGAGGGAGGGGAAATGCCCTGCCTCTTGAGCGCTTACAGCAAGAAGTGACAGATTGCCTGGAGGGGCAAAGAGTGATAGAATAGGACTCAGTTCGTCGGGGAGGAAGCGCCTATGAGGCAGGTGCCCATAGTCTCCCTCCTGGTCGCTCTGCTCGTTGCCTTGGTGACCATAAAGCCGGCAGCGACAACATGGACGGAGGCCACGAGCTTCAGGCCAGGCGGGGTTTTGGTAAGGTTCAAAGAAGGGGCTTCGGCTGCCGATGTGCAAGCAGCGCTCTCTCGTCGGGGGCTGTCCATCGAGCGCGAGATCCCTCACTTAGGCATCAAAAGCCTGGTAGTGCCCCCTGGTCAGGAGTTAGCGATAGCCGAGGGCATGAGGAGTGATCCCTCCATAGAATATGCAGAGCCCGATTACTCCGCCTCCGTGGCGATAATTCCCAGCGATCCCTGTTGGGACAATCAATGGGCGCCGGCCAAGATCGGAGCCCCGGCTGCGTGGGAGATTACTACGGGCAATAAAGAGGTCATCATCGCTGTGCTGGACACAGGGGTCAAGTTGGATCACCCTGACCTGGCGGCCAAGATTTGGACCAATCCTGGAGAGGTACCAGCCAACGGCCTGGACGATGATCAGAACGGGAAGGTTGACGACGTCCATGGTTGGCACTTCTATCACCTCTGTTCTGGCGCTGACTGTCTCCCCTTTGAGGATAGTGACCCCCGGGACGACAACGGCCACGGCACCCATGTGGCCGGCGTCGCGGCAGCGGAAACGGATAATGAAGTTGGCATGGCTGGCATGTCCTGGGGAGCTCAACTTATGCCTGTAAAGGTGCTCGACCAATATGGCGAAGGCTGGTACTCCGACGTCATCGCGGGCATCGTCTATGCTACTGATAACGGGGCTGACATCATCAACCTGAGCCTGGGGGGAGAGGCTAGTTCGCAGTCCCTGCAGGAGGCAGCGGACTATAGCCATGCCGAGGGCGTGCTGCTGATAGCCGCAACGGGCAACATTGGTGGGCCGGTGTTCTACCCTGCGGCTTGTGACCATGTGTTAAGTGTGGGGGCTACCGATGTAGACGACCGCCGACCAGGATTTTCCAATCACGGGCCAGAGATGGATGTTGCTGCCCCTGGCGTTGCAATCTATAGCACCTGGCCTTGGCTGGGTGGTTATTGGTACCAGTCCGGTACATCTGCGGCTGCTCCCCACGTGGCTGGCTTGGCGGCTTTGATCTGGTCGGTCAGGCCGGATCTAGCCAACGACCAGGTGGCCCAGGTCATCTCCCAGACTGCCCGTGATCTGGGCACACCGGGCTGGGATGAATTCTATGGCTGGGGTCGGATAGATGCTTATCAAGCCCTTCTCAGCGCGGCTAGTTTCAAGATTTATTTGCCTTCTGTCTATTCGCTTTCTTGACTTCGCCTTGCTCCGGCACCCTGCTCTTTGGCGAATCGAGCCAGCTTGTGCTATAATATGCCCCTGTGAAACCTTTGAGTCGGGGCATGCTTCAACGCTTGCTCAAAGGGGATCGTCGGATCCCCGCCCGGCCCCATCGACAATGCATATTCACCAGTCCGTTCCACTGGCATGAGCCGCTGGATCTGGCGCTTGTCCTGAGCCTTGTCCTGAGTAGCCGCAGGCCTATCGAAGGGCTGCCGAAGGGATCCAACGGGAGCAAGAAGGAGATGAGAGTGAGAGAATTGCCTTTGCGGTTCGCCACCCTGCTCATCGTTGCCTGCCTGGCCATCCTGTCCGCTGCCGCCGCGCAGTCGGCCGACGAGCCGGTGGTACAGGCCATCATTTTTTACACCCCTACCTGTTCCGCTTGCCATTACGTGATCAACGAGGTGCTGGTGCCGATGGTGAATGACTACGGCGACCGACTCCAGATTGTGGGTATTGACACCTCTCAGTCGGCTGGCCGGCAACTCTACCAGGCGGCTGTCGAGCGATACCAGATTCCGCCCGAGCGGCAAGGCGTGCCAACGCTGGTGGTCGGCGACGTAGTGCTGGTGGGCGGTCGCGAAATCCCGGAGCAATTCCCGGCCCTGGTCGAAGAGGGATTGGCCGCCGGTGGCATCGGCCGGCCTGACATCCCGGGGCTGGCCCAGGCAGTCTCTGGAGTCCAGCAGGGACCCTCACCAACCCCCGTGCCCCAGGGGACAGCTACCCCACCCCCAACCCCTACCGCCGCGCCCACCCTGTCTGTGCTGACCATCGGCAGCGAGGAGCTTCCGCCTGCCGAGATCGAAGTGTCACCCCCAGACCCGGTGGGCTTTGCCCTGGCCGGGGTAGTGCTGGCAGGAATGGTGGCCGCCCTTAGCTACGCTGCCTGGCGTGTTGGGACTGCCCGGCAACACCTGTTCCAGTTATTACAGTTAGATCGCAACCCCCTCACCTATGCCAAAACGTGGGCCATTCCCCTCTTGGGCCTGGTGGGATTGGGAATTGCCGCGTACCTGGCTTACGTGGAAATCACGCTCGTCGAGGCTATCTGCGGGCCTATCGGCGAGTGCAACATTGTGCAATCCAGCCCCTACGCCCGAATCCTGGGAATCCCCGTCGCTGTGCTGGGTGTGCTGCACTACCTGGCTATCGGTGTGTTGTGGGTAGGGCAAAGATACCCGGTCAGACGATTGGCCAACCTGTCGGTGCTGGGGCTGTTGGGGTTGA
>JAUWYT010000230.1 GCA_030615705.1 Chloroflexota bacterium | reverse complement strand
CTCGACGGTAAACAGATACCGCCAGTGATTTCTTCGTGAGGAGGATAGCGTGAATTGATCAAATCTCCGAGGGTACAAGTGGATTGGACAATTGGGTCGGGTTCGTGTAGAATAGATAGCAGCTTGACAAGCTAGGGGGTGGCGATGAAGCACAGAACACCGGGGGAGACCTACGGGCCAGCCTTGGACAAAGCCATCCGCGATCTGCAATCTCTCGATCCTTGGCTGGTGGCCCTGCGCAGCGACACAAAGTATACCAGGTTGACAGATACCAGCAGCCAGATAGAAGTGAGGTTCTGGGGAAAAGATTACATCATCCACTATCCTGAGATTTCTGTGGAGGAGCTGGAGATAGGCCAAGAGCCGCCCATTGCTATTCAGATCCTCATCTTGCACTATCTCATCAACGCTGACGGCACCCCTCTCGCCGATTGCTGGGTCTCCTTCCGTGAACTGCCTGGCGGGCGTGTTTACGATGCGGCCTTTCGGCGGCGAGCCAACCTTTCCCTGGCTCAGGCTTTCGGCAGCGACTTGGATGGCTTCGTGGCCGCCGCTAAGGCCCTGGGTGGGGAGCGCTTGACCCATGGCGATGCGTCCTTTTTCTTCCCTATGTTCCCGCGTCTCCGACTAGCCGTTGTTCTCTATCTGGCAGACGAAGAGCTCCCCGCCTCGGCCAATGTGCTCTTTGATGCAGCGGCAGGCCATTACCTGCCCACGGAGGACTTGGCCGTGCTGGGGGGGATGCTCGCCGGGCGACTGATAAAAGCCGGGGGAGGTCAGTGAGGCTAGGGAGGCCGCTGGTCGCGGGGACCTTCATCCAAAGAGATAACCGTTTCCGGGCTACAGTGGAAGTGAGAGGACAGCCGGTATGGGCCTACGTTCCCAACTCGGGTCGGCTGGAGAAGCTCTTAGTGTTAGGGCGTCCAGTGCTTTTGCGCAAGGCGGACCTATCGCCTCGCAAGACCAAATACGACCTGTTGCTGGTCAAGTTAGGCCAGGCTTTGGTCTCTGTTGATGCGCGGCTGCCTAACAATTTGCTCCATGAAGCCATTGCAGCCAGCCAAATGTCGGAATTCATCCAGGAAGCGGGTGAAGGGTGACGTTCCGCATTGGGGACAGACAGGTAGCTGAAAAGAGGATTTACATCCGTAAAAACAGCGGGTTGTCAAAATAGACATTTTGAGCTATAATAGTCTGAACAACAATACAGAAGGAGGTGAAAGGCGGTGAAGGTGCAAGGTTATTGCGTCAAGTGCAGGGCCAAGAGAAGGATGAAAGATGCCAAGGAGGTGATTATGAAGAATGGCCGCCTGGCGGCCAAGGGGACCTGCCCCGTCTGTGGCACCGGGATGTTCAGGTTCCTACCCAAGAAGAAATAGACAGGTCTCCGTGGTTAGAATCCAAAGCAGTAGTTAAGATAACCCGCTCCAGGGATGTACTTGGAATGTAATCTAACGGAGCGGGTTTTCTTTCATCCTCTATGGCGACCCCACCCTGAGCATCATCGAGTGATTTGACAATTTACCTTTTTTGGGGCATAATAGTGATTGCTATCATAGATGTAGGAGGTGATGCCAATGGACCACAGTAGTAAGAATAGCGCTGTAGCATCACCTCCCTTTGTGAGCTAGCTACGGCGCAAGCGAGGGGCCTCTTCTCCTGAGGAGGCCCCTTGTCTTTGAAAGCTGTTTCGTAAGTGAGGACAAGATGCCGGATTCTCTGCCTGTGGGCAAGCTGGAGATGGATTACCTGGGACAGGTCTTGGCTAAGTATGCCCAGGTCAACGAGCGGGTGGTGGTAGGCGCTGCAGTGGGCGAGGATGCCGCGGTAATAGACTTCGGCGATCGTTATCTGGTAGCCAAAACCGATCCCGTCACCTTCGCCACGGAGGAGATAGGCTGGTACGCTGTCAACATCAACGCCAACGACGTGGCTACCACTGGCGCTATCCCCAGGTGGTTTTTGGCCACTGTCCTTTTGCCCGCAGGGAGCACCGATAGGGCTCTGGTGGAGGGGATCTTCGCTCAGCTCTCCGATGCCTGCCGCCAGTTAGGGGTCTCCTTTTGCGGCGGCCACACCGAGATCACCTACGGTCTGGACCGGCCCATCGTGGTGGGGCAGATGTTGGGCGAGGTGGAACGAGACAAGCTGGTGACCACCGCTGGGGCCCAGGTAGGAGATGACATCATCCTCAGCAAGGGCATCGCCATCGAGGCCACTTCCCTCATTGCCCGGGAGAAAGCGGGAGAGCTGGCGAGCAAGTACTCAGCGGATTTCATTGACCGCTGCCAGGGTTTCCTCCACGAGCCAGGTATCAGCGTGGTGCGCGAGGCTCAGATCGCCACCGCTCAGGCGCGGGTTCACGCCATGCACGACCCCACAGAGGGCGGGCTGGCAACGGGCCTGTGGGAGCTGGCTCAGGCGGCGGATGTGGGCCTATTGGTACACGAGGAGCGGATCGAGATCCTTCCGGAGACGACCCTCCTCTGCGCCGATTACGGCCTCGATCCCCTGGGAATCATCGCCTCGGGCTCGCTGCTCATCGTTCTGTCGCCGGAAGACTCAGCTCGGGTTATCGAGAAACTGGAGGAGGCGGGCATTGCGGCCGCGGCCATCGGTAAAGTCGTAGCCAAGGAAGAGGGGCTAAGATTGATGGCTGGCGGGGTGGTGGGGGACCTCCCTTATTTTGAAAGGGATGAAATCGCCAGGCTTTTCGAGTGAGCTTGTGAAATGCCAGAGCCCAAGTTGACACTTGGGCTCTTGGCTTTGGTAGCGCATAGGGGAATCGAACCCCTGTCTCTGCCTTGAGAGGGCAGTATCCTGGACCCCTAGACGAATGCGCCTTACTTCATTGCAAAAGTATTTTACCAACAAACAAGGTAAATGTCAAACTGTAAGACTGGAAGCATTGACAGCGCAGGTGAGCGCTGGTATAATAGTTGCAGGTGGACAACACGGCAGGAACTATCGATTATTATGAGAGCTACCTGTCCTTTATCGTGAAGAGCTATTCTGTTCTATAGAGGAGGAGCGAAATGCCCCAAGTGGTAACCATAGGCGACATAAACATAGACGTCATCGCCCACATCCCTGGTTATCCACAAAAAGGTGGCGAGGGCCTGGCTGAGCAGGGGCATATCTATTGTGGGGGCTCAGCCGCTAATACGGCCATTGTTCTGGGCCGCTTTGGCGTGGACGTGGGTATCATCGGGCGGGTGGGGGAGGATGTCCTGGCCCCACTGGCCCTCGCAGTTCTGGCCGAGGCGGGGGTGGACGGGAGCTGTATTCAGCGGGACCCTCAGACCATGACGGGAATAATCCTCGTCGCCGTCACTCCTGATGGCGAACGCACCATGTTCGGCTGCCGGGGAGCTAACGTCCGCACAGATCCAACTCTGCTGGATGAAAGCTACATTGCCAAGGCTTGCATCTTTCACCTCTCCGGGTACTCCCTGTTGCAGGTTCCCCAGCGGGAGGCCGCCCTGCGTGCCCTGGAGGTGGCTCACCAGGCGGGGCTAATGGTGACGGCGGATTTGGGGCTCGAGGCGGCAATGAGGGTCACCGACAGGGTAAAGGCCGTCTTGCCCAGGGTTGACATCCTCTTCCCCAATCAGGCTGAGGCGGAATGTCTGACGGGCTGCCGTGATATCGAGGGGGCCATAGATTCACTGCTGGACTATGGTGTAGGAACTGTGGCCCTCAAGCTTGGTAAGCGCGGCTGTGCGATAGGCACTGGTGAGGGGACGTTCTTAGTCCCTGGTTTCGCCGTATCCACGGTGGACACTACCGGCGCTGGAGACAGCTTTGACGCGGGACTTATCTTAGGAAGGCTGGAGGGCTGGGGTTGGCGGGAGTCGGCCTTGCTAGCCGACGCCCTGGGTGCATTGACCGCCACGGTCGAAGGGGCGGGGACTTCTCTGGCAGGGAAAGAAGAAGTCCGTGGCTTTCTAGAGGCGCACCTGGACG
>JAUWYT010000152.1 GCA_030615705.1 Chloroflexota bacterium | reverse complement strand
CCAAGATAGGCTGCAACGAGGGCGAGTGCGGGGCCTGCACGGTGATAGTGGACGGCCAGGCGGTCCTCTCCTGCCTACTGCCAGCTATGAAGGCCCACGGCCAGGAGGTGGTAACGGTCGAGGGCCTGAGTCACGACGACGGACTCCATCCTTTGCAGCAGGCTTTTGTCGAGAAGGGGGCTGTGCAGTGCGGCTACTGCACGCCGGGCCTGCTCATGTCGGCCAAAGCCCTCCTGGACGAGACCCCCAGGCCCAGCGCTGAAGAGATCGAGGAAGCAATTGCCGGCAACCTCTGCCGCTGCACGGGTTATTTCCAGGTAATCGAGGCCATTTGCGATTGCGGATTGCAGATTGCGGACTGCGGAAACATTCCGAAATGGAGTGGATGATGGACGACCAAGAGATGAAGCGAAGGACGAAGCAGTTTGCGCTTCGTGTTGTTCGATTAGTCGAGTCATTACCTGAAGGGCGAACTGCTGGGGTGATTGGGCGGGAATTGTTGCGTTCAGGCACTTCGGTGGGGGCGAACTATCGTGCGGCGTGTCGCGCCAAATCAACAGCCGATTTCATTTCAAAGATGGGAACGGTGGAAGAAGAGGCGGATGAATCACTATACTGGATGGAGTTGCTGGTTGAAGCCGGAATTGTGAAATCAGAGAAACTGGACTCCCTGATGAAAGAAGCTGATGAGCCTTTGGCTATTACTGTTGCATCCATAAACACCGCAAAGAGAAGAACTAAAAGGTGACTTCATTGCACCCAATTGCGGATCGCGGAATGACAATCCGAAATCCGCATTCCGAAATCCGCAATCAAAAGGTGGCAGCGCCTAGAACTCAAAAGCTCAGGAGGCCTCCTGAGCTTTTTGCACACGTATAGGGCGCTAGTGCCCCGGGCGGGACTTGAACCCGCACGCCCAAAAGGGCACAGGTCCTCAACCTGCTGCGTATGCCTATTCCGCCACCGGGGCATTGTAGGAAGATTATACCCTCTATTCTTTCACTTGTCAAGTCCCGAAAAGTATCGTACAATAGTAGGAGTTACGCGGTTCTCGTCTAAATCCTGAGGTAGGTTGGTTTACGGGAGTCTACAGGACTCTGGCGAGGACTTCGGCTGAGCTCAATCGAAGCCCTCAGTCGAGCCGTTGGAAACCTGTAGTTGTCCCGGCGCCACTGCTGGCCAGAATGCTCCGCGCAAACTACACCTTTCCAAGGTGTAGTGTTCGCCAATCAGTCAGTGGCCGTTTGACCGATGCCTAATGCTCATCAAGCCATTGGAACTGTGATCTTATCTGGTCAGGGGGCAGGCCGCCGCCTGCCTATTGTGAAGCAGCAGCTCCATTAGGCCTAAGGGGAGGAGGCCGTCACTATGGCGGATGGGAACATATTGCGGACCGTGGAGGCTGCGGCCATTTTGCTCTTTTTCGTTCAGGCTGTGCGAGTGTTGTTCTCCGGCCTCTTCGGCATCATCTACGACGCGGTTTTCGCTGGCCCGATGACGTGCCAACGAGGTTGGCCTTCAATGGTCATCAGCGTGTTGTTGGCACTGCTGGCTTTTTTGACCCCGCTTCTTGCTCCCCGCCATAGGCGTGGAATCCAGCTCACACTCCTGATCACGTCTCTACTCGTCTTCCTGAGCCGAATACCGATGACGTTGAACAATCCTGAGCTCAGGCTCTACAGCTCCCTGTTGATCGTGGCCGGGGGCGGCCTCTATGCTGCTGCATTGCTTAGGGAAAGGGCTGTCGGCTTTCCTGGGTTCGTTATAGGTGCATTAGCGGGAGATCAGCTCTTTCGAGCTCTCGGAGACACTTTTGACATCACTCTCCGCGATGGCTGGCTGCAGTATCAAATAGTCATATCCGTAGCTCTGGCAGTCCTCTCAGGAGTCGCTTTCTCTCGTCCTCCTCGCGAATCGGAGGGAACCTCTGAACGAAGGCTTGGCTTTCTTGGAGGGCTGGCCATTGGGGCCTTCCTCTTTCTGGAGACATCTCTGCTTGCTTTCCCCAACGCAATGGCCCGCTGGAGCATTGTAAGCTACTCGGTTCTAACACCCTCTCTTCTGCTCATCACCTTGCTTCCCCTCTTACCCGGCGTCCGGGCCCTGCTGCGTCGCCTGTTTACGAACCAAGGTTCTGTTAGCTGGTTGTGGGGATTGCTTCTAAGCCTTTTCACTTGTCTCTGTCTTGCGGCGGGTTATTTGTTACAGGGTTTCCTGGCGGCAATCGCCCTTCTTCTGGCACAGCTATCGGTTCTCCTTGCCCTACCTTGTGCGCTACTTAGCATCCGTCAGGGCAAAAGGGAGCGGATCGGTCTCAACCTTGCCCTTGGGCTGGTCTTCTTCCTGCTGATCAACTTCGCCTTTGCTTTTACCTTCACTTATGCCTACACCTTGGAGTTCTTCCGTGGAGCCGGGCTGCCCATTGTTCTCGTCGCTGGTGTTCTGGCGAGCCTGCCAGCCGCCAGGCGTAGGTCATCCCTGGAGGAGGAACCATCTGCTCGGCAGCGGGGATGGTCAGCGGCAGGGATTGGCGGAATCGCAGCGCTTGTTATCCTGAGCGCGGTCTTTGCCAGGCCACCCGCGCTGCGCCTGAAGGATGCGGGGCCGAACGTGCGCGTGGGCACCTACAACATTCACTACGGTTACAACACTCCCTGGCAGTTCCAGCTCGAACAAATGGCCAGGACGATCGAAGAGAGCGGAGCCGACATCGTAGCCCTCCAGGAGGTTGATACCTGTCGCATCACGAGCTATGGGGTTGATGACGCGCTCTGGCTGGCCCGACGCCTCAGGATGGAAGTGATTTACCAGCCCACGGTGGAGCATCTGACGGGCATGGCCTTGCTCTCCCGTTTTCCCGTGCGCCAGGTGGAGGGAAAGCTCCTGACCAGTCGTTTGGAGCAGACGGCCATCGTCCGGGCCCAGGTCGAAGTTGGTGACGATATTCTTGAGGCCTACGGTATCTGGCTGGGCCTTGAGCCACAGGAGAGGGCGCTGCAGCTCGGCGAGGCCCTCGATTTTATCAAGGCAGGCCCTGTTACCTTCGGCGGCGATTTCAACTCCACGCCTGACTCATCCATCTACCGCCGGTTGGTAGACGCGGGGTTCACCGACGGCGCCGCAGTCTTCGATCCCTCTCCCACCTCGCCCTCCGAAGCGCCTAGAGAACGCATTGACTACGTTTGGATTCGAGGCCTCAGGCCGGTTGCGGCGAAGGTGCTGGACTCCACCGCTTCCGACCACCGGATGGTTGTGATAGAAGCCCTTTTGGAGTAGGGAACGCAAGCAACTCGCGGGAGGTGATGGTGTTGAACCTTGTTGAGGAGAACCGGACAGAAGTGAGATGAATAGGGAGGTTGCGTCATCATGAAGATCGTGCTGGATGCGATGGGCGGCGACCATGCTCCGCCGGTCGCTGTGGAGGGAGGAGTGTGGGCTGCACAGGAGCACGGGGTTGAGGTGATCCTGGTCGGCCGAGAGGAGGATGTGCGACGGGAGTTGGCCAGGTACGACACGTCCGGCCTCAGTTTGCCCATCGTCCACGCCAGCCAGGTCATCGAAATGGAGGAGCACCCTGCGGCGGCGGTCAAGGCCAAAAAGGACTCCTCGATGGTGGTCGGTATGGACCTGGTGAAGCGGGGCGAGGCCGATGCCTTTGTCTCCGCCGGCAACTCCGGCGGGGTGATGGCCGGGGCCCTGTTTCGCCTGGGACGTATCCGAGGCATCAAGCGGCCAGCGCTCTCCACCATCTACCCCACCACGACCGGCTTCTGCTTCATGCTGGATGTGGGGGCTAACACTGACTGCAAGCCCGAATATCTGCTCCAGTTCGCCTACATGGGCGTGGCATACACCGAAAGGGTGCTGGGGATTGCTAATCCTCGTGTAGGCATCGTCTCCAACGGCGAGGAGGAGACCAAAGGCAGCATCCTGGTGCAGGAGGCCCACCAGATGCTCAAGAAGAGCGGCCTCAACTTCATCGGCAACGTGGAGGGCAAGGATATCCCGGCGGGAATGGCCGACGTAGTGGTCACCGATGGCTTCACCGGCAACGTGATCGCCAAGCTATCCGAGGGGCTGGCGACATCGCTGCTGGGCATCATCAAGGAGGAGGTCAAAAAGAGCCCTCTTGCCACGGTTGGCGCTTTGCTCTCCAAGTCTGCCTTTGAGCAGGTCAGAAAGCGCCTTGACTACGCCGAGTTCGGCGGCGCACCCCTGCTGGGGGTGAACGGGGTGGTCATCGTCGCCCACGGCCGTTCCAACGCCAAGGCCATCAAGAACGCCGTGCGGGTGGCCAAGCAGGCGGTGGAGGGAGGGATGCTTGCTGCTATCAAAGATGGTCTACAGAGTTTGTAGGAGGGTTTGATATGACAAGAAAACGCAGTATCGAAGAGAGGGTCGTCATCACCGGCCTGGGGGCCATCACCCCTCTAGGACTGAGTGTCGAGGAGACCTGGCAGGGGCTCATTGCCGGTCGAAGCGGCATAGGCCGCGTCACCCGGTTCGATCCCAGTGACTATCCCACCCAGATCCTCGGCGAGGTGAAAGGGTTCAAACCGCGAGACTATATGGACCCCAAAAAGGCGAAGCGCATGGCACGCTTCAGCCAGTTCGCCGTGGCTGCGACCAAGATGGCCCTGGAGGATGCGGGCCTCGCCATTGATGAGGAGAACAACGAGGAGGTAGGAGTGCTCTTGGGCAACGCCATTGGGGGAATAGACGAGACGGAGAAAGCCTGTCGGATCATGTTCGAGCGCGGTGGCATGCGCATTTCGCCCTTCTACGTAGTGATGATGCCCTCCAACCTGGCCGCCTTTCAGGTGGCTTACATCTATGGCATCAAGGGTTACAGCTCCACCATCTCCACCGCCTGCGCCGCCGGCACGCAGGCCATCGGCGAGGCGGCAGAAGTCATCCGCCGGGGGAAGGCCAAGGCCATGGTGACCGGTGGCGCGGAGGGCGGCGTCTGTGAGCTGGCCCTGGCCGTCTTCTGCGTGGGTCGAGCCTATTCCACCCGCAACGACGAGCCGGAACGGGCCAGTCGCCCCTTCGACAAGGATCGCGACGGTTTCATCGGGGGAGAGGGGAGCGGCATCCTGATCCTGGAGAGCTTAGAACACGCCCAGGCGCGGGGAACTCGCATCTATGCCGAGGTGCTGGGCTACGGGGCCTCCAACGATGCCTACCACCTCATCGCGCCGGACCCCGAGGGGAAG
>JAUWYT010000009.1 GCA_030615705.1 Chloroflexota bacterium | reverse complement strand
CTGGATCTCGTCGCCATCCTGCAAGATGTAAGGCCCTGTGACCTCGCGACCGTTGACGTAGGTTCCGTTCCTGCTCCCCAGGTCCTCCAGGACGTACTGGCTGTCTAAGCGTCGAATCCGGGCGTGATGGCGGGAAACTTGACGCTCCACGAGCACAATGTCGCAATCCTCGCTGCGCCCAATGATAACCCTCTCTTTCTCGATGGACCAACTCTGACCAGCCCCCTGGCCCTCTTGCATGATCAGCGTGGGCATCTCTATCTCAGCCATCGTGTAGCGCCTCCTATGTTACAACAAAGCGGTTTGACAAGAAAATGATTATGGATTAAGCTGTAAGCAGATTTTGTTACGAGGGCAGAGGCTTTGATCCTACCGTTAGCACTTGGTACCGTCCTGAGGTCAAGATACAAAATAGTGGAGCTGGTGGGCCAAGGGGGCATGGGCGCTGTCTACCGAGCTGAGGACCTGCGCCTGGAGGGAAGGCAGTGCGCCGTAAAAGAGGTGCAGCTCGAGCCCGAGGCCAGCTTCGCAGCCCAGGCTCGGGAGCAATTCCACCGCGAAGCGAGCGTATTGGCACGGCTTGATCACCCCAATCTGCCCAAGGTCTCTGACTATTTTTCGGAGCGGGGTCGGGACTATCTGGTCATGGACTTCGTGGCTGGCCGCAACCTAAAGGAGATCATGGACGAGGCGCGCCGCCAAGGCCAGTTCCTTGAGGAGAAACAAGTGCTGGCCTGGGCCGAGCAGCTCTGCGATGCCTTGGAATACCTCCATAGCCAGAACCCGCTAATCCTCCATCGCGACATCAAGCCAGCCAACATTAGGCTCACCCCTGGCGGCACTCTCAAACTGGTGGATTTCGGCCTGGTTAAGCTCTTGGCCCCCGACGATGCCAGAACGATCACTATCCTCCAGGGCCGTGGGACGCTTCAATACACCCCGCTGGAGCAGTATGGGGGGGACACAGGGCACACCGACATCCGATCCGACATCTACTCTCTAGGGGCCACCCTCTACCATCTCCTCACCAACCACCCCCCAGCCGACGTCAAGCAGCGCTTCCTCGAGCCCGATTCGCTGCCCTCCCCTCGCAGCCTCAACCCTCGGCTCTCCTCTGGCACCGAGAGGGCGATCCTACGGGCCTTGGAGATGCACCCCAACAAGCGGCCGGCCAGCATAGCTGAATTCAGAGCTGAGCTGCGTTCCTCCCCTCTCCCTGAACCTCTGACTGACCTTCTGTCAGCCGAAGGAGAGTGGGCAAATGCAACTCGAGAGAACAGGATTCTAATGGCAATCGCCCTGGGCCTGATCATCCTCGCCTTGCTGGTTACCCTACTCGCACCTCCCCTTCCCACCTGAGACCTCTTGGAGAGTCATAGCGCGGCGTAGCCGCAACCAAACTCTTTACCACAAAGACACCAGGTCACAAAGAAAAGCGGTGAAAACCAGCGTGTAATGGCCTTTGAAAAAACCTTCGTGCCTTTGTGTCTTGGTGGTGAGAAAGAGTTTGGGCGATCCACGCAAATGTTGCAGAGTAATACTATACGGACTTACTTGTAGAATCATCAACTGAGCCGTCCGGACAGCCTATCCAACACCCACTGGCCCAGCGTATAGCCCAAGGGTAGCAAACTGAAGAGCAAGCACATCAAAAGGGCTCCCCAGTGTGGTGACAATTGTCGGAACAGCCCCGGCCCCGGCAGGTTCAGCCCGTAGAGGCTGTAGCCTGCCAGCCCCCCCACTAGACTCAGCAAGAAGAACCTCAATCGCCGCGATAGAGAATGGCCACCGTTGCGCTGCACCAGGTAGCTCGCTCCTCCAACCACCACGCTGCCCAGCACGGCTAGCAGAAAATCACCCATATCCACTCGACGCCTTGTTCCCGCGCTCCCCTGCTCCCCTGCTCCCCTGCTCCCTTGCTCCCCTGGAGGAGCCTCGATCGGTGTAGCCGTCGGAGTTGGTTCAGGGGTGAAGGTAGACGTAGGGGTGGGCATGGGGGTAGATGTTGGCGTGGGGATAGGTGTTGGCGTGGAAGTCGGTAGGGGCGTAGAAGTCGGTGTGGGTGTGTCCGTGGGGGTGGGCACCACAGTAGCAATGGTGGCAGGCTCATCGCCCTGGATGATTACCTTCAATGTATTGGACGTTTGGGCCGGATCGCTGGTCACCGTGATGTGCAACTCCCCGGTCTTCTCCAAAGAAATGGTCGTCTCCGCCACCCCATCTACGGTGGTCACGTAATGGGGAGGCGATTCCACCGATTCGGCTGGATAGAGGAGGCGGAATACCACCGGTGTACCATCAGGCACCGGATGGCCGTTCCTATCCAGGATGACGCTCGTTCGCACCCGCAAGGTGTCCCCTACATCGAGGTCAATAGGTGTAGGTGTTCCTTCCTGCTTGACGAGCATGGCCGGTGGTATAATCTCGATGACCTGATCGGGGTCGGGCTCCGTTTGCGAGATCAGGTTATATTTTATCCCCTCCACGCTGACCGGAGAGGCCCCCGGAGGCATGAACTCCTGGAACAGGGCTCGCACCGAGGCCTCGACGAAAGGCTCGACCTTGCTGTAAATGCCATAGTAGGCCGTCAACTTGCTGATCTCGGTGCTGTCCAGGTAATAGGGCGCGTTGTAAGCCAGCACCACCACCTTCTTGCCAGGCAGGACATCGGGGCGCAATTTCAACAGGGATTTAATCGCGTCGGACTGAGGGTAGTCCTCAGGGTTGAGGTCCAGCATGGCAAAGATGAGCCAGTCAGCCTCACTCACCAGGCCCTCGACGTCTATCTCGGGAACCACTCCTTCGGCCAGGAATTGTTTCAATTGACTAAAAGTCAAACTGTTGATGCGTTCAGGGTCCACCTGCCCGCTGGCCTCAGGCCCATAGAGCTGGAGGATAGTCCCCCGCAGGGCATCGGGCTCGATAAAGGGGAACGGCTCACAAGTGGGACAATCGCTTGCCTGCCGGTCTTCGGTAAAGATGAGAATGTCTTCGTCAAGAAGAGGCGGACTGGGCAACCTATCGGTCAACTCCTCTGGCCCAGGGTAGATGAGAGTAATAGCCTCCTGGGCGACCTGGAAGACGTCTTCCCTCCCCTGCCCCACTACCTCTGCCAGGTTATCTACACTGACTTGAACCGCTTCCAGGGAGAAATCGGGGTATAGCTGGTGCTTGAGGCTCAAAATGCGCCGCAGGGCCTCATCAACCCGGGCCTGGAAATTGGGATCGCTGAGGTATTTGTCGCGGAAGAACTGAATGGTGACCTTGATATTATCCAACTGCTCTGGCCAATTATCGGTTAAGGCAAATTGGGAGAGCCTCAACAGATCGTTGCCGGCCAGGAAGGCCTCCTGAGCTATGCGCTTGTGGGGGAAGGTCTGCAATTGGGGATCGTAGTACTTGCGCACCGCCGGGACCCCCAAAGCACCGCTGATCATCAGCCCTCCCTCACCACGCCAGGGCTCGAATTCGGGCAAGGCCATCAGGGCCTGGAGAGCCTGGGGGTCGAAGCTGATGGGCCGGGTGAGTTGGCGGATGTTACCCTGAAAGCCTCGATAGCGGATGTGAGAGGTCATCAGGGCATCGGCCATAGCCTGGGGATCGTCTTCTTGCAGTTGGGTGACGGCAAAAAAGGGAGCCAACTCGATCTTCCGAAGCTCTTGGAGTGACTTCTGGACCGTGGCCACTTCCTCGTCGGCGCGGCGATCGCTGCCACCGTGGCCAGGGAAGTGCTTGGCCACGACTGCTACCCTGCCTTCGCCCCCTCGGTGCACTCCGCGGATGTAGGCCTGGCCGAACTTGCCCACCCAATAGGGATCGCCTCCGAAGACACGAGTGCCGAGATCCCCTTTGAGGCCAGGCCGCGGGTTGTCCAGCACATCCAGTGAAGGGCCCAGGAGCATGTTGAGGCCCATAGCCCTTAACTCCCGTCCCACGATCTCGCCCATTTTCTCGGCGTTATCCACGTTCCAGGTAGCACCCAGGGCCATGTTGTTAGGCACCTCTGTTACACCGGCAGTGATCTGGGTATAGGGGAAGCCATCCCCCTCCTGGGCAATAGCAATGAACAAAGGAACGGAGGTTGTGGTACCGGTCAGTGGTTGACTGAAAGCGAGGGCCTGGAGGCCATTAGCCAGATTGACTGCCTGGCGCGGTGTATCCTCTCCGTTGGTGAAGTTACCACTGCTAGCCAGGAGCACCACTCCGCCCACCCGGTATTCCCTGATGAGTTCAGCGACATCCGAGTCAGAACCAAGATCGCTGCCAGCAAAGGTAACCAGGAACAACTGGCCTACCCTTTCCTCCACCGACATATGATCCATGAGCCCCTGAATAGAATCGCTCTCGCTTTGGGCTTTCAAAGGGAGCGGTAAGAGCAGGGAAAGCAAGACAGTCCCCAATACCGCTAGCGATAGGCTGCAATACAAACTCCGTCTCATCAACACTCTCCACTCTTATCGGGTTGGGCTCGGCTATACGTCACAACCCGACCTACTCTAGATGCCCTGTGTGCCCACTATAAGTATACCTCTTTAGGGCAAAACCGTCAAACATGTATAGAGGGTTTACAAACTAGGCCATCTGGTGTACAATTGGTTCTGCCGTGGTAATTGAGATGGGCGGTACCAGTACTACAACGTGACTTTGTCATTCTGAGGAGCGAAGCGACGAGGAATCTCCCCCTGATGATGGCAAATTGCAGACAAGAATCGAGATTCTTCGCTCCCCTTCGGCGTTGCTCAGGGCGAGCCTTCGGTCGCTCAGAATGACATTTCGTAGGAAAGTGACGTTGTAGCAATGGGCACCAGGAGGAAACAAAAGATGAATCGTGCTAAAGCGGCCGACTTGGTGGTGATAACAAGTGTGTTAGCTTGGATATTGGCAGCCTGTAGCTCAGCACCTGCTCCAAAGGGCGGCAAATTGATTTACGGCCTTACTTTGACCCCCTCGGGCATTGACCCTCACGTTAATGTCTCCTCGGAGTTGGGCATCCCCCTGACCAGCGTCTATGACCCTTTGCTCTGGCAAGACGTGGGCAGCGAATTCGTGCCCGGCCTGGCTGAGTCCTGGCAAATCTCCGACGACGGTTTAATCTACACCTTTCACCTGCGCCAGGACGTCAAGTTCCACGACGGCAGCCCCTTCAACGCCCAGGCAGTGAAGTTCAATTTGGACCGCATCGTTGACCCCCAGACCAAATCGCAGAAGGCTGCCTTCATGCTGGGACCCTACGACCACGCCGAAGTGGTGGATAATTATACCATCAAGGTCTATCTCAAAGAGCCCTTCGCTCCGCTTCTGGATTCCCTCAGCCAGGTGTATCTGGGGATGGCCTCCCCTGCTGCAGTAGAGAAGTGGGGCCTTGATTACCAAATGCACCAGGTAGGGACTGGGCCCTTCATGTTCAAGGAGTATATCCCCAAGGATCACCTGACCCTGACGCGCAACCCCGATTACAACTGGGCGCCCGCTATCTTCAGCCACCAGGGGCCAGCTTATCTAGAGGAAATCGAGTTTCGCTTCTTCGTAGAGCCGGCTACCCGTGCCCTGGCCCTGGAGGCAGGTGAAGCTCACATCATGGGCGAGATACCGCCCCAGGATGCCCAGCGTCTGTCCGAGGACCCTGACTTCCAGTTGATCCCGGCAGCCTTGCCCGGCACACCTCTCCAGATATTCCTTAATACGGAGCGACCTCCCACCGACGACCTCAGGGTCCGCCGGGCCCTGATCTACGCCACCGATCGAGAAGCTATCGTGGTGGCCATCTTTAACAACCTCTCGCCAGTGGCCCATGGCCCATTGAACGCGGTGACGATAGGCTATGACGAAAAAGTGGCAGGGCTATACAACTACAACCCTGAGCTGGCGAAAGACCTTTTGAAGGAGGCCGGTTGGGTTGATGAGGACGGCGATAGTCTTCTTGAGAAGGACGGTCAGCCACTGAGGGTAGAGGCCTACCTCATGGGCTGGGGATTCATTCCCGAGGTGGCTCAGCTCCTGCAGGCTCAATTCAAAGCCGTAGGGGTCGAGATGCGAACCCAGGTGGTCGCCTACCCTGCCGCCCTGGAGGCAGCCCGCAAAGGTAAGCACAATCTCATCCCCTTCAGCCTCTCCAGCAGCGATCCGGACATCCTGCGCACCTTCTTCCACTCCGACGGTGGTTTCAACTGGGCCAAAGTCCGAGACCCCAAGCTGGATGGACTGCTGAAGGAAGGGGCTCGCACCCTCAATCCTGAGAAGCGCAAAGACCTATATGCCGAGGCCCAACGAATCATTATGACCGAGGCCTTGATCATTCCTATTCGCGATTACGTCAACTTACATGCTGCCCGCGCTCAGGTGAAGGGGCTGCGCTATGACTCGCGCGGCTGGTTTCCGTGGCTGTATGATGTTTACTTAGCAGCGAGCAGGTAGCAGGCGGTCAAAGTTCAAAGCTCAAAACTCAAGAGGCAAGAGGCGAGGGGCAAGAGGCAAGGCTTCTCCGCTCCCCTGCCCCTTTCCTCCCTTGCTCCTAAGAAAGCATTGGCAATGCTCCAATACATCGGAAGGCGCTTGATCACCTCCATCCCCGTCCTATGGGGTGTAACCACCTTAGTATTTCTCATGATGCACCTCCTGCCAGGTGACCCTGCCGAGTTGATGCTGGCCGAATCTGGAGGCTCCTTCCAGTCCATGGCCCAACTGCGCCATCAACTGGGCCTCGATGACCCCCTCTACGTCCAATATGGTCGCTTCCTGGCTAGCGCCCTGCGTGGGGATTTGGGACGTTCCATTTTCACTAATCGCCCCGTCACCCAGACTGTCCTGGAGCAGTTGCCCCACACAGTCCAACTGTCAGTGGCTGCGATGATGGTGGCTGTCACCATCGGCACTGCCCTGGGCATCGCTGCTGCCCTGAACCGAAACACTTGGGTGGATAGCGCGTGCGTGACCATTGCGGTAGCCGGGGCCTCCATGCCCATCTTCTGGTCGGGAGTCCTGCTTATCCTGCTTTTCAGTTCGCTGCTGCACTGGCTGCCTGCCACGGGACAGGGCAGCCTGAAACACCTGATCATGCCAGCCATTGTGCTGGGGTTAGCCTCTTCGGGAGCAATTGCCCGCCTGGTACGATCCTCCATGCTGGAGGTATTGAGCCAGGAATACATCACCGCTGCCCGGTCTAAGGGCCTGAGTGAGCGCCTGGTCGTGTGCCGCCACGCCCTCAAGAACGCCCTTATCCCAGTCATCACCGTCATGGGCTTGCAGTTTGGCTACTTACTGGGCGGCACAGTGATCACCGAAACAATCTTCTCTCGCCAGGGCCTCGGTCGGCTGGTGGTTGATGCCATTTTATGGAAGGACTTCCCGATCGTCCAGGGTACAGTTCTCTTAGCCGCTGCCGTCTACACCGTCGTCAACCTGCTCATAGATATCTCGTATGCCATCATTGATCCCCGCATCCGCTACGATTGATAATGACCAAACGCCGCTTTCCCATCCCAACTCGAAAAACGATACGCAGGAGGGAGATCCCTCCCCTGGTAACCCGGCGGCAATTGCGGCGCAACAAGGGGGCTCTGCTATCCCTTGCTTTCTTCGTAATCCTGGTAGCCATAGCTATCTTAGCGCCAGTCCTCGCCCCCTACGATCCCCTGGCCGTGGCCGTGGAGGAGCAATTGCTGCCACCGAGCAGCGAACACTGGGCTGGGACCGACCTCTTCGGCCGAGACATCTTCAGCCGTCTCCTCTTCGGGGCGCGGGTCTCACTGCTCGTGGGGGTGGCAGCCGTAGCCATTGCCTCTGTCCCCGGCCTCATCCTGGGTTTGATAGCTGGCTACAATGGCCGCTGGATAGATGGCATCATCATGCGCGTTATGGACATGATGCTGGCCTTCCCTGGCATCCTCCTGGCCCTGAGCATCGTAGCCTTGCTGGGGCCTGGCTTGCCCAATGCCATGATCGCCGTGGGCATCGCCGGCATTCCCAACTACACCCGGCTGGTGCGCGGCTCTGTACTGGTTACTAAGAGGAAGCAATTCGTGCGCGCGGCCCGCGCCGTTGGCTGTCGTGGCTGGCGCATTGTTTTCCGCCACATCCTGCCTAATATCTTCACGCCGGTCCTCATCCTGGCTACCCTGGACATGGCCTGGGCGATCCTAAGTGCTTCCTCATTGAGCTTCCTGGGTCTGGGTGCTCAGCCGCCAGCGCCAGAATGGGGAGCCATGCTCAACGAGGGGCGGGGTTACCTGCGCCAGGCACCCTGGATCACCGCCGCACCGGGCCTAGCCATCATGCTCACCGTCCTCTCGGTTAACCTACTTGGAGACGGCCTGCGAGATGCTCTGGACCCCCGAATGAGGACTCGAACATGAGAGAACCTGGAGGGATGATAAACCGACGTCAATTCTTCGACGAGGTCGCAGTTGAATGGGACGCTTCGGAGGTGGAGGAGACCCGAACCCGGCTGCGGGAGATTGTGGCTGGACTTGGCATCGAACCAGGGAGTACGGTTCTGGATGTGGGCACCGGCACTGGCGTGCTGGTGCCGCTGCTCCTGGAGGCGACCGGCGGGGAGGGGCAGATCGTGGCTCTGGACTTCTCAGGCGAGATGCTCAGGCGTGCTGAGGCCAAGGGGCATCCGGTCGCCTACGTCCAGGGAGACGCCCAGCGGCTGCCGTTCCTGGCTGAGACCTTCGACTGGGTGATCTGCAATGCCGTCTTCCCTCACTTCCCCGACAAGCGGCGCACCCTGGACGAGGCCAGCCGGGTTCTCAGGGAAGGGGGACGGCTGGTCATCTGCCACACCGCCAGCCGCCAGACGATCAACGAGTTCCACCGCTCCGTAGGTGGTATCGTGGCCCATGATACAATCCCCGACGAGAAGACAATGCGGCAGTGGCTGCGGGAGGCAGGGCTGGGAGAAGTGAGGGTGTGGAACGAGCCCGACTGCTACCTGGCCCTGGGCCAAAGAGACGGAAGGAACGAGGCCACAAGCTCCCGGATTTCCCCATAAGTATCGCTGAGGAGATCAAACCAGTGAATGCTTTCGTCGCCCAGGCGAAACCAGTTGTACTGGTAGCGCACGAAGCGGCGGGTGTGACGCTTGATGAGCTGAATAGCCTCCTCCAGGCTGACCTGGCCTCGCAGATACATGCCAATCTGCTGGTACCCCAGCCCCGACATTGAGGGCAGGTCGTAGCGGTACCCTGGCTCAACCAACCCCCTGACCTCCTCCACCAGCCCTTCCTTGATCATCCTGTCCACCCGCTCATCAATTCGCTGGTAGAGCTCCTGGCGTTCCACGGTCAAGCCAATCTGCAGAATGCGATAAGGCGGCGGTTTTCTGCACTGCAACTCGGAAATGGGCTGACCCGTCTCCAGGTAGACCTCCAGGGCGCGAACCACCCGCCGCACGTTGCGGGGATCAATCCGCTCGGCAGCCACCGGGTCCACTTCCCGCAGACGGGCGTGGAGGGCCCCCTCCCCTTTGATCTCCGTCTGGCGATACAGCTCCGCCCGCAACTCCTCATTGGGCGGAACCCGGGGGATGCCCCACCCCTCCACCACCGCTCTCACGTAGAGCCCCGTGCCCCCCACCAGGAAAGGGACCTTGCTTCGGGCTAAAACATTGACGATGACCTCATAGGCAAGCTCCTGATATTGGGCCAGGGTGAAGGCCTCGTCGGCAGCGACCACATCTATCAGATGATGGGGCGCGCGGCGGCGCTCCTCCAGGGTTGGCTTGGCCGTGCCGATGTCCAGGCCCCGATAGACCTGGCGGGAGTCGGCGGAGACGATCTCGCCATCGAACTCCTGAGCCAAACGCAACGCCAGAGGCGTCTTCCCCACCGCCGTTGGCCCAACGATGACGATGAGGGGAGGTCGCTTTGGTGAAGTTTCCGAGCCTGGGCGCTGAATCGAATCCAAGGTAGGATCACCTTCTCGCCACTGTCAGGATCAGCGTAGCCTATTCCACGTCTGAGCTTCAAAGTGGTGCAGCCGCTCTTGATCAAAACGCAGCGACACGAAATCGCCAACCCACACCGGCACCTCAGCCCCTGCTCTGACCACGCAGGTACTCCCATCAAGTCGGGCACGAATGATCTGGGCGCGTTTGGTCACCAAGGGCTGGATCTGCTCCACCCTGACCGGCAAGGGCCCCTCCGCGCCAATGGCGATGTGCTCAGGGCGGATGCCCAGGATCACCTCCTGGCCAGGCTGCAGCATCCTCTTCAGACGCGGCGGGAAGGGCAGGCTGAAGTCGGCGAAGCGCAGCCCCCCGTTCTCCACCCGCCCCCGGAAGAAGTTCATGGCCGGCGTGCCCACGAAGCCCGCCACGAAGAGGTTGACGGGCCAATTGTAGATCTCCCCCCTGGGTGCCCACCTGCTCGATGCGTCCTTCGTTCATCACGGCCAGGCGGTCAGCCAGGGCGATGGCCTCGCTTTGGTCGTGGGTGGCGTAGACACTGGTGATGCGGAAACGCCTGAGGAGGCGCTTGATCTCCACCCTGGTCTGGGACCTGAGCTTGGCGTCCAGGTTGGAGAGGGGCTCGTCGAAGAGGAAGACCCGGGGCTCGCGGATGATGCAGCGGGCGACCGCCACTCGCTGCCTCTCCCCATCGGATAGAGTGCGCGGCAGCCGGCCCAACAGTTTATCGAAGCCCAAGCCCATGATCTTGGAGGTAGCCCTCACCTGCTCGGGAATCTCCTCCTCCCGCTGCCGCACGACGAAGGGAAAGGCCAGGTTCTCCAAAGAAGTCATGTGGGGATAGAGAGCATAATCCTGAAAGACCATGCCGATGTTCCGCTCCCACGGCGGCATTTTGGTTACGTCCTGGCCATCGAAATAGACAGCGCCCTCGTCGAGCGCGATCAGCCCCGCTATGACCTTGAGAAGGGTGGTCTTGCCACAAGCCGTCGGGCCGATCAGGCCCATGGTCTCACCGTGGCGAATGAGCAGGTTGACCTTGTCCAGAGCCCTGATCTCAGCTTTACCGCCCAGGAGCTCCTTCGGCCCTCCACTCAACGCCCGCCCGAACTCCCTGATGCTGGCCAAAGCCTGGCCCTCTATCGGGAAGACCTTGGTCACATTCTCCAAGCGCACCTGAGTCATAGCAATTCCCAGCCTGTCACCGCGTTCTTTATTAGCTCTACCCGCAACAACCTGCCCCTAGACGTCATCTCCACCGCCACCACGTCAATGCGCCAATCGCCTTCCCAACTGTGCTCTTGCAGATAGGTCCGCGCCACTTTCACCAGCTTGGCCTGCTTAGTTGGCGTCACCGACTCCTCAGGCGTTCCATACTCTCGGCCGCATTGAGTCGGTCAAATCCTATCTATTCCCTTTTACCCTGACGGTCGGGTATAACAAGAATGCGGAGATCGTCAAGGTAGACTAATCGCGACCTCTGCAAGGGTAAAGGGGTTTCGTATAGTTCATATGAGTTTCCGACGGATAGCCCCATTATAGCATACAAGCCCGTCCGGTGCAATCCGGGCAGACTTCTTTGTTGTTCTCATACCCCTTGGCAACAATGTGAGAAAGTCAGTGAGCGTCCAGGAGCATATACGAACCCTACAACAGCGTGAGATTCAGCCTGTGTGCCTTGGAGTGCCCTAGCTGAAGAACGGCATACCACTGTAAGGACGAAAGGTCAAGTCAAGCGGGGACATGAACATGGGGGCGTGTCAACGGGTACGGTGTTTTGGGGACTCGCTAGAATATTATCTTCAGAGTTTTTCCTGGATAAGGCTCACTCTTGACGGGGTTAACTTGAGGGATCGCCGCCTTTATGTCTGGATAATAGCACTTGTCTGGGGAGATTATATCAGGAGTTTGAGGGGGTGTCAGGGGAGATCTTGGGCTTCGTACCTCCTAGACAAAAGCTGAGTCTGGGAGTATAATAAGGTTGCCTCAGATGACCTGTCTGATCGTCGTTGCCATCTCAAGGAAGAGTTCGCTTTGTTTCCCAGGTTGTATTGACAGACGAAATACTTTTGTCTACTAAAGAGGTTGGCGACATTTCCGTGTAAAAACATTATCCGGAAATGAGTCTGTACAATCATTAGGATTGGGCCATTGCCTCACGCCATCTTGGTGGTCATCGTGGACCGCAAGAGCGGGGAGGGGATAAGGAACACTCTCCTCGATGCCGGCCAAGAGGTGGCAGTCATCGGCATAAAGGGATTGGAGGCCTTCCGTTCCGAGAAAGGGCTGGGCGGTGCCGGACATCGCTATTTCGGTTTTGACATTGATTACGTCCCCATAGAGGAGAGGATGGAGGGGCGCTAGGGGTTGGCGAGAAAAGCGAGGCTCCTGGACCTCGCTTTTGGGGGTGGCAATCGCGCGGGCATTGCCGGGTGACAAGCACAGCGTCAGGTGGCAGAACGGTAAGACCGGGTTTCTGCCACACTCGAGTTACGATGCTGGAAAGGCACAGAACATGCTGGACATCCTGATCAAGAACAGTGTCGTGGTAGACGGCACAGGGAAACCGGCTTTCAAAGCCGACGTGGGGATCGCGGCGGGCCGCATCGCCGTGATGGCCGAGGAGGTGGAGCAAGAGGCGAATCGCACGATAAACGCGCAGGGGTTGCACCTGGCCCCGGGCTTCATTGATCCTCACACCCACTCAGATCTTACCCTGCTGGTTAACCCCCGGGCCGAGAGCAAAATCCGCCAGGGGGTGACCACGGAGGTCATCGGCAACTGCGGCGGCTCGCCGGCCCCGCTGTTGGGCGCGGCTGTGGAGGAGGCGCGGGATGAGGCCAAGTCTCTTGGCCTGGACGTCACGTGGGTGAGTATGGCCGAATACCTGGAGCGTCTGTGCCACCCAGGCACGGCCTTGAACGTAGTGGCGTTGGTCGGTCACAACACGGTGCGGGGTGCAGTGTTGGGTTTCGACGACATCCAGCCTACGCCGGAGCAGCAGGCCGAGATGGAGCGGCTGGTGGCGCAGGCCATGGAACAGGGAGCGCGTGGCCTCTCCACCGGACTGTTTTACCCGCCGGGCTTTTACGCCCGCACCGAGGAGGTGATCGGCCTGGCGCGGGTGGCAGCGCGCCGTGGCGGTATCTATGCCACGCACGTCCGCAGCGAGACCAACCGGTTGTTCGAAGCGGTGGCCGAGGCAATTGAGATCGGCAAACAGGCTGAGATTCAGGTGCAAATCTCCCACGTCAAGCTGGAGGGCTACCGAAATTGGGAGGGCGCCGACCGGCTGCTGGCTATGCTTGAGGATGCCCGTTCGCTAGGGGTGAGAGTGGGCTGTGATCAGTACCCCTACACAGCCGGTGTGAGCTGGCTGGCGTATATTCTGCCCTACTGGGCGCAGGCGGGTGGGGCCAGGGCTGTCGGGGAACGGTTGAGCGACCCCGAGGTGCGAGCCCGGCTCA
This sequence comes from Chloroflexota bacterium, assembly GCA_030615705.1. Classification (GTDB taxonomy): domain Bacteria; phylum Chloroflexota; class Anaerolineae; order VGOG01; family VGOG01; genus JAUWYT01. Next base: position 1,776 of record JAUWYT010000009.1, on the reverse strand, counting down.
GGAAGGACTGGGAGGAGAACCGCGCCGAGTGGGAGAATCGCGGCGGCATGCGCGACTGGACCGACCTCCTGATCACCGATTGCAGCCCCAGGCCAGACGTGCAGGGCAAGAACATCGCCGAGATCAGCGCGGACGAGGGAAGGGACCCGTTGGAGACTGCCCTCGATCTGATCGTGATCAGCGAGGGACAGGTGGAGTGCGTGTGTTTCGGCCAATTGGAGGACAACGTGCGTATCTTAATGCGCCATCCTCTGGTGGTGGTGGGCAGCGACGGCGACGCCCTGGCTCCCTACGGTGTGTTGGCTCGGAGCAGACCTCACCCGCGCTACTACGGCACGTTCCCTCGTGTGTTGGGGCGCTACGTGCGCGAGGAGAAGGTGCTCTCGCTGGAGGAGGCGGTGAAAAAGATGACCTCCGTCACCGCAGAGCGCTTCAGCCTGAGCGACCGGGGGGTGATCTGCGAGGGCGCGTGGGCCGACCTGGTCCTATTCGACGCCCAGACTGTCGCCGACAGGGCGACCTACACTGATCCACATCAGTACCCTGAGGGCATCCCCTACGTCGTCGTCAATGGCGTGGTGGTCATTGACCAGTGTGAGCACACCGGTGCCTTGCCCGGACAGGTGCCCTGATACTATCTTGACAATGTTACATGTGTCATTGCGAGCGGAGCAAAGCAATCTCCAAGCGCAGTAGGGGATTGCTTCGGCACAAACAGCGTGCCTCGCAATGACACCTGAGGTGGAATCTAACATTGTCCAGCTGCTAAGTGAGGAATCTGTGCCTGCTTCCGACGTGACGATGCTCGACGTCTATTTGGCCAGACAGAGGATCGCATCCATTGCCAGGAGGACGCCTCTGGTCCATTCTCCCCTGCTGACGAAGCACGTCGGCAGTTCTGTGCACCTGAAGCTTGAGAGTTTGCAGGAGACGGGTTCGTTCAAGATCCGGGGGGCCGCCAACAAGATGCTCAACCTCACAGCGGAGGAGAAGGCACGAGGGGTCGTCACGGGCTCCACCGGCAACCACGGCCGGGCGGTAGCGTACGTGGCGAGCCGATCAGGCATCAATGCCGCGATCTGTATTTCAGCACGGGTTCCGAGCAACAAAGCGGATGCTATCAGACGCCTCGGCGCTGAGATAGTGCTGTATGGCAAGAGCTACGACGAATCCGTTAGCCACGCCTTGCGGTTGGCAGAGGAGCGGGGATTGACCATGATTGACTCTTTCGACGATCCCTTCGTCATCGCCGGGCAGGGTACCATCGGCCTGGAGCTGTTGGAGGACTTCCCTGAGATCAATACGGCCGTCGTACCCCTCGCGGGGGGCGGGTTGCTGGGGGGGATTGCGCTGACTTTGAAATCGGCAAACCCCACGATTCGAGTGATCGGCGTTTCGATGGAGCGCGCGCCTGTGATGTACTACAGCTTGAAAGCGGGCGCACCGATACAGATGGAGGAGGAGGAGACCATCGCGCACGCGCTGGCGGGTGGCCTCGGCGAGGACAATCAGTACACCTTCAGCATGGTCCAGGAGTATGTTGACGACGTCGTTTTGGTGTCAGAGGCAGCGATTGCCGAGGCTATGACCTTTGCCCTGGAGCAGCATCATCTGGTTGTGGAAGGGGCTGGGGCTGTGGGTATCGCAGCCCTTCTGCACCGGAAAGTGAGAGGGGTCGGGTGCAATATCGATTTCTTTAAATCTTCCTGTTTTAATAACTCGGGCATTAGTTCAGCACTAGCTATATATAAGAACCCTCCACCAGAGAAAGCTAAG
>JAUWYT010000245.1 GCA_030615705.1 Chloroflexota bacterium | reverse complement strand
CAGCACTTCCAGGGCCGGCGCGGCAGTGACCTGCCCACGGGTGCCGGTGTAGTTCTGAAAGTAGCTCCCCTCGCGTGTGATGGGGGTCAACCCCGCCTGCTCGAATTGAGATACTATGTAGGCAGCGGCCTTCGTCGCCTCGTCGGAGCCGCTGGGTCGCCCCTGCAACTCAGGTTGCGTGAGATAGGCAATATCGTCCCAGGCCCGGTCTACGTCGAACTGGCGGGCCAGCCGGGCGAGCTGGGCCTCGATGCCGGCGTTTTGCAGAAGAGCGCGAGCGCCCAGGAGAAGCAGCGCGACTACCAGCAGGAAGCGGATTACCGACCAGGCACTGGGGTGGAACCGTCCCCGCTCGATGAACCGCTGTAGGCCATAGCCGAAGAGGTTGAAGCCCAGGATGGCGACGAAGAACGCCAGGGCCGGAGCCATGGGAAACCAGGGGTACGAGCGGAACCAACGCCAGGAGGAGCCCAGCATTGCCCCCCAGTCGGGCACATCGAAGTAGTGGCGCACTTCGAATGTCGCCCAACTGAAGCCGGTGCGCCCGCCGCCAATGAAGATGTGGAGAAAGCCCAGTTCCCCCAGCAGCAGCAGCACGGCTCCCATCTCCAGTGCCGCCAGGGCCAGAAGGGTCGACAGGAGGTTGGGCAGGACGTGGCGGCTGAGGATGCTGGGTGAGCTGAGCCCCACCGCCCGCGCGGCCATGATGTAGAGTCTGTTGCGGATCGTCAGGACGTGGCCTCGCACGATCTGGGCGACCTCCCCCCAGCCGACCAGCGAGAGGGCCACGACGAAGGCGACCTGCCCCCGGCGGACGCCGATGGCGAAGACCACCAGCATAGCCAGGATCAGGCCAGGGATGGCTGCCAGGAGCTCGGTGACGGCGGTGACAGCTCGATCGAAGAGGCTCCCCGGCCACCAGCCAGCGAAGGCGCCCAGCACGAGTCCCAGCAGCAGCCGCACGATGGTGGCAACGAAGGCCATGACCAGCGTCACCCTGGCTCCGTAGAGGAGAAGGGAAAGCTGATCCCGCCCCAGCTCGTCCGTCCCCAAAGGGTAGAGGTCGCTGGGAGGGAAAGGCGCTTTGTGCAGTTCCCCGTCAATCCACTGCAGGCGCTTCACCAGGTAGGGGTTGTGGGGGGCCACATCTGGCCCCAGAACGGCCGCCAGGACGAGGAGGACGACCAGCACGGAGCCCACGACGAAGTAGTAGTCCCGCACCGCCCGACCCAGCCGCTGCCAGAAGGTTAGAGGTTTCATACTGTGCCGACCTCCGAGGCCCGCAGCCGGGGGTCCACAAGCGGATAGAGCACCTCCAGCAGCAGGTTGACCAAGACGAAGAGAAGGATGAGGGGCAGGATCATGCCGACCACCGCAGTGGTATCTTGGGTCTGGATGGACTTCAGGAGGCGCAGGCCGATCCCTGGCCAATTGAAGATGTACTCGACGATGGGGAGGACCGCCAGACTGAAGCGAAGGGAGACCCCCACGGTGGTCAGGATGGGCACCCCCGCGTTGCGCAGCACGTGCCGCAGGAGAATCAGGCGGGGTCTCAGCCCTTTGGCTACGGCGGTGCGGACGTAGTCGGACTCTAAGATCTCCACCAGGGCGTTGTAACTGAGGCGTGTCACGGCAGCGGCGGGGCGGGCCGCCAGCACCAGGCCGGGCAGGATCAGGTGTAAATCCCACCCGAAGCCGGAGATAGGGAGGAGATGCCTGCTGGTGGTCTGGTACAGCCGCACGAAGAGCCAGATCAGGAGCATGGCGGCGAAGAAACTGGGGGTGGAGATGCCCAGTACTGAGGCGAAGAGCAGCAGCTTGGAGAAGCGGCTAGTCCGCCGGAGGGCGGCACCGATCCCCAGCATGAGGCCCACCAGTGCCGCCAGCGTCAGCGCGAAGGCCAGCAGCCCCAGGGACTTTGGTAGAGCGCGGCCCAGATCATCGGCGACGGGCGTACCCGCGATGGCGCGGTGGCCGGATGCGATGACCCCCAGGTCGCCACGGGCGAGGCCCTTGAGGTAATCGGCAGTGAAGCCAGCGGCGGAGGGGACGGCCGATGGCAGGTTTCCCTCCTGCCCCAGGTCTACAGCCAGCGCCACCAGGAAGACCAGGGCGATCAGAAGTATGGGTATAGAAAGGAGCCGCCCAGCAAAGCGCAGAGGCATGTTAATCTCCCTACTGGTATATTTATACCAATTGCCTGTTCAAGAGCCGTATCTGAAATGAGAATGGCCTACGCCTCTGTCATTGCGAGCGTAGCGAAGCAATCTCCTGGCCCAGGTACGTGAGATTGCTTCGTCGCAAAAACCGCTCCTCGCAATGACATTTTCGTGGCTCTTGGAACCACAATTGGCATCACTCCCTGGTTATGGTCCCCTCAGTCCATTGGCTGACGAATTCCTGATCGGAGATGGAGCCATTGGCCCATGCCTCCAGGCTGGGCCAGTCAATGATGATCACTCTGAGCCCCACCTCGCTCTCTCCGCCAGGCATAACAGCCAGGCGCATTCCGCCGTTGATGGGAGGCTGGACCCTGGCCATAGCTTGGGCCGCAGCCAGGGCGACAAGCACCGTCTGGGCCCGAAACACGCTGCTGTCAACGGTGTAGGAACTTGAGTAGCGAATGGACGCCGACCGTGGCTCCCCCGCTATGGTGACGCTCAACGTATGGGGAGCGACTCCGCGAGCAGTTGCCTCCTCTTTAACCAGTGCTATGGCCTCGGCATCAGTCAGAGGGCCAGGCGTAGGCGTGGGCGTCCGGGTGGGAGCAGGGGTCGGGGCGCTCGTGGGGGGTGGCGAGGGGGCCTGGCAGGCCATGCCCAGCCAGCCAAAGAGGCAGAGAACTATGCCGACTACAGCAAGGGGTTTCATCCTCTCTCCTTCTCCACGCGCGGCATCAGTTGGAGCTAGCCCATGAGAGGAACCACGTAGATGACCAGGGTGAGGAGTGAGTCAACAGCCGCGTAGATGAAGTAGGCGACAAAGATGGATTGGCTATGTGCGCGCTTCAGGTAGGCCCACACCAGGCCCGCAGACAGCGCAGCCAAAAGCAGCGGAAGTATCCACCGCCCCAGGAGGAGACCCAGCAAAGGAGATAGCAGAGAGATCAATGGAGAGCGGTTCATCAAATCGGGGACGACGTCTATCTTGGCCCCCAGTTGCAAGTGCATGGCCACACCGAGGGCCCTGCGGCCGTGGGGGTCCGATATCTCGGATTCCCTGGTAGTCAAAGCGAAAAGGATAAGCCATCCGAGGGCAGGGAGTACCCAATTCAAAGCGATGGGTATAAAGAAGAGGGCTGTGAAAAAGCTCATAGCCGCGCCGAGGACTTTGTCCACGACCTCATAGGTCGTGATGCGGTTGAGCGTTTCTTTGGCCTGGGGTGAGGTGCTGGCATAGACAACGTGGTAGCGCTGGAAACCGGCCGTGTCAATCCATACCAGGTGAAGATTCCCTTGACCGTCAATGGCCACGTTGGGCCGCGCCGAAGCGCCGCGGCTCGCATTGACGATTTCCTGCCCTTCGATCTGTTCTGCCCCTACGTCAATGGCCGCGATCTGGAGCGTCTCCACGTTGCCCGGGCCGGAAACCTGGGTGAAGCAGGCCAACACCTGGTGTGCTGGTTGGCCCCCCAGGAATCGTGGCTGGCCCGTTAGGCTCGGATCAACGCCTTGGACGTGGACTGGGTGGCCCGTTACCTGGGGGGGTGAGTAGTCGAACGTTTCTGTGACGTCGCGCTGACTCAGGGCAGGCTGGGG
>JAUWYT010000146.1 GCA_030615705.1 Chloroflexota bacterium | reverse complement strand
ACTTGAAGCACCAGACGGGCAGCTTAAACGACCTCTGTCACGATGACTTCCTTCGCCCCGGCCAATCGCAACATCATGCTCACCCGGCTGCGCGTTTCCTGAGTGACCAGAGCGATGATGTTGCCCCCGCGTCCAGCCCCGGAGAGCTTGGCCCCCAATGCGCCACCCTGGCGAGCGGCCTCCACCAGGCCCTCCAGCTCCGGCGAGGAGACGCCAATGAGCTGGAGCAAGCGGTGATTTTCATTCATGAGTTGCCCTACTGTCTCGATCTCTCCCTGTTCAATAGCCTGGCGTCCCATCTCAGCGATGGTCCCGATCTCATCGAAGATCTCCTCGTACTTTTCTCGTTCCCTTTCCCAGGCCCGGCGTACGTGGCTCACGGCAATCTTAGTAGGGCTGGCTATCCCGGTGTCGGCGATGGCCAGAAGAAAGGGGCTCTTGACCGAGAAGATTTCCATCTTCTGGTCCTTGACGAAATAAACTGGCTTCTCGAAAGCGATGACAGTGTTGTCAATGCCGCTGGGCGTGCCGTGGTGGATCTTCTCTGTTTCGTATACCAGATCGGAGATCACGTACGAGCTTAGCGGATGCACAGAGCCTAGATTCTGGAAGTGGTTGCCAAGGGCGCGGGCGATAGCTGTGGAAACCGCTGCCCCACTGCCCAGCCCTCGTGCCATGGGGATGGTGGAACTGACTGCGATAGTCAAGCCCTGTTTGGTCCCCACTCCAATATGCTCCAGGGTGCTGACCACGATGGCTCGCAAAGCATCGTCGGGCGATGCCTGTTCGAGGAAGTAGCTTTGCTCCGTGTCTTCGGCAATGATGGTGATGCCTTGGCCTCCAGGGTCTATCTCGACCGTAGCCTTGGCCTTCACCTGGGTTACAGGCACAGCGATGGCTGGCTGACCGTAGACTACCGCGTGCTCGCCAAAAAGGATGACCTTTCCTGGGGCGTAGGCGACAGTCATCTAAAGGATTCGTTCCTTTCTCAATTCGTTGTAGTGATGTGCTAGAAGAAGTACAGGACTGCTATCACAGCCAGGGCCCAAAGGCCGAGGGCGATAATGATAGGCAGATCACTTAGAAAGATCTCCTCAGGGGTGCCACCTTTGTTCTTGACGTGGATCAGGTAGAGGTAACGGAAGATGCCGTAGAGGACGAAGGGAATGGTCAGCATCATGGCGTGGTTGGGGGGCAGATTCGGCGCGGAGAAGGTGTAGAGAGAGTAGGCGATGACTGTGGCCGAGGCGACGACGGAGATCATCTCATCCAGCAGAGGAAGGCTGTACTCGCTCAGGCTGGCACGGTGCTCGTTGGCGTTCTCCGCAAGAAGGACCAACTCGTGGCGTCGCCTGCTGATCCCGATGAATAGAGCCACTAGTGTGGCGCAGATATAGAGCCAGGGTGAGAAGCGTTGCACGTCCACAACTATCGCCCCGGCTGCTACGCGCAAGACAAAGCCAGCAGCTACAGTCAACACGTCAAGGATGACGATGTTTTTGAGGACAAACGAATAGACGATCATCGTCAGGAGATAGGCCAGGGCGACGAAACCGAAATGGAGGTCTAGCAGGAAAGAGAGGGGCAGGGTGACGAGGGGAATCAGCACCGCAGCGGCGATAGCCACCGAGGGTTTCAGTTGCCCTGAGGGCAGGGGGCGCAGGCGCTTGGTCGGGTGCTGGCGGTCCTTTTCGATGTCCACCACGTCGTTGATGAGATAAACTGCACTGGAGGTGAGGCAGAATAGGATGAAGGCGGCAGTGGTCTTGAGTAGAGGTGATGGTGTGAACAGCTTTTCATCGAATACCAAGGCGGTGAAGATGAACACGTTCTTGGTCCACTGTTTGGGCCGCATAGTTTTGAAGAGGTTCATTAACATGATATTCCGTCCTATTTGGTCAGGTGCTCCTTGGTCAGGTAGTCAAATGGTACTTGGTCATTGGCTCAATGGGATATTCAAGATGATACCAGATCATGGCGATTTGAGCAAATCAGCGTAGGAGCCTTGCGAAAGTTCCGAACCTTCGCAAGGCTATCGTTCGCTTGACTTTTTGACGAGTTGTGGCTATCCTATAGCTGTGAGGAAAAAGCGTTTGGATGTGCTGCTCGTTGAGAGGGGCCTGGTCGAGAGCCGCGAGCGAGGCAAACGGCTGATCATGGCCGGCCAGGTCCTGGTAGACGGCCGGGTGGTGGACAAGCCGGGGATGCAGGTAGCTGGGGGCGCGGACATTCGCCTGCGGGCAAAGCCGCCCTACGTCAGCCGGGGCGGGCTGAAGCTGGAGGCGGCATTAGACAGTTTCGCCGTCCAGGTGGCTGGGGCGGTGGCTGCTGATGTGGGGGCCTCCACGGGAGGGTTCACCGATTGTCTGCTGCAGCGGGGCGCGAGAAAGGTCTATGCCATTGACGTAGGCTATGGCCAACTGGCCTGGCGCTTGCGCCAGGACCCGCGGGTGGTTGTCATGGACCGCATCAACGTGCGCTACCTGGAGAGCCTACCGGAGCCCGTTGACCTGGCAACCGTTGACGTTTCCTTCATCTCCTTGGAGCTAGTGCTGCCCATCGTCACGGGCTGGCTCGAGCCAGCGGGTGACATAATCGCCCTCATTAAGCCTCAATTCGAGGCCGGGCGAGCAGAGGTAGGCAGGGGGGGAGTGGTGAAGGATCCCGAAGTCCACCGCGCCGTCCTGGGCAGAATCCTCGGTTGGGCTCTAGATCATGGCTTAGCGGTGCGGGGCCTGATGGCATCGCCGCTCAAGGGGCGAGCCGGCAACGTGGAGTTTCTGGCTCACCTGAGCAAGGGCCGCGGAGCGGCGAGCATCGAGATCGAGGAGGCCATAGCCAGGTGCCTTGAGGAAACGGTGGATAAAGGGCCTCTTCGATGATGGCATAAGAGTTGGCCTGAGCTACTTGGCTACCAGCAGTGGTAGGCATGCCCAGCGTCCAATTTTGGCAATATCTGCGTTTTGACTAGCACCTTGATTGTGGTGTATACTATGGACGGTTTGTCGGGAACACTCACCTTGGAAAAACGAGTCAAGTTGCCATGAGAGAGATCAGGGTGGCTGTGGTGCAGATGAATCCTCGTCCAGGCGAGGTTAGTGAGAATCTCGTGCAAATGTCCAGTTTCGTGGAGAAGATCTTTTCCTACAATGCCGCCAACCGTAGACCTACAGGGCTATCGTCAGGAGGTACTAGTACTGCAAGGAGACTTTGTCATTCTGAGGAGCGAAGCGACGAAGAATCTAGTTTTACAGTCACGGATTGCCAGCCGAAAACGAGATTCTTCGCTCCCTTTGGTCGCTCAGAATGACATAAGAACTGAAGGGTGACTACCCTTAACTCATCTGAAGCACACTCATATCAGTACAGGGGGGAAGCTTGAGAATCATAGATCTACGAAGCGACACCGTGACCTTGCCTACACCTGCCATGCGCGAAGCTATCTACCAGGCTGAGGTGGGCGACGATGTTTTCGGGGAGGACCCGACGGTCAATCAGTTGGAGGAGATGGCTGCTCAGCGCATGGGCAAGGAGGCAGCCCTTTACGTAGCCAGTGGCACGATGGGGAATCTCGTCTCCCTCTTGACTCACTGCGGCCGGGGCGACGAGTTCATTGTGGGCCACCTGGCCCACACCTTTCTCTACGAAGCCGGCGGGCCGGCGGCGCTGGGTGGCATTCACCCTCGTACTCTGCTCAACCAACCCGACGGCACCCTGGACCTGGCCGACATCGAAGCTGCTATCCGCGCTGAGAACATCCATTTTCCCCGCACCAGGTTGATCTGCCTGGAGAACACTCACAACCGCTGTGGTGGGGCAGTCCTCACGCCTGAGTACACCAAATCCGTTTGCCAACTGGCGCAACGTGACGGCCTGGCTGTCCATCTCGATGGAGCTCGCGTCTTCAACGCGGCCGTGGCCTTGGGAGTCGACGTCAAGGATCTGGTGGAGGACGTGGACTCGGTGATGTTTTGCCTATCCAAGGGCCTATCAGCGCCTGTGGGCTCGGTCATCTGTGGGGACGAGGAGTTCATCTACGAGGCCCGGCGCAACCGCAAGATAGTTGGTGGTGGCATGCGTCAGGCGGGCATCATTGCCGCGGCCGGCATCGTCGCCCTGGAGCAGATGGTGGATCGCCAGGCGGAAGATCACGCCAACGCTCGCCGCCTGGCTGAGGGCCTGGCCGAGATACCGGGGCTGGCTATCAATTTGGACCGGGTCCAGACCAACATCGTCATCTTTGAGCTCGCCAGCGAGCGCCTGACACCGGCTGAGTTCGAGGCCAGGCTGAGTGAGGGAGGGGTGAAACTGCTGGCCATGGGCGGCCGGGGCTTGCGGGCCGTGACCCACTATGGTATCGAGGCTGACGATATCGAGGCTGCCCTGGCCGTAGTGGGGGAGGTGATGGAGCAGTTGTGAAGGCCAAGCGCGGTAGAAAACGATACAGCCTGGCGAATTTCGACGCCTATTTGACTTTCCTGATCTTTGCTGTTGTTGGCTTAGGGACCTTGCGACTAGGGGGGGAAGCTCGCTTGCTTTTACTTCGGCTGGTGTTGCTGGGGTTCTGCTTGAAGTACGCCGATGGCAAGGCCATAACCATGCAATACGGCCTGGTCAACCTGGGGCGCGGAGCAGTGGTTGGCCTGGTCATCTCTTTGCCGCTGCTGTTATTGGCCAAGGATGCGCTCAAAACCACCTCAGCCAGCCTTTTCCCTTTGACCAGCGAAGCAGCTCTTTTCCAGAACCTGGTTCTCCTGGCTGCACCCATCGAGGGGCTGTATTTTCGAGGGTTCCTGCAGCGGGAGCGGGGGCTAGTCAGCGCTGCTTTGCTTTACGGCCTGGGCCAGGGTGTCCTCTTCCTGCCTGGCCTCAGTGGCTTTCCGGCGGTATTGGCTGCTGTGGTAGTGGCTGCAGCGCTTTTGGGGTTTGTCTACGGTTACGTGTGCCAGCGCTATGGCTTGAGCGCCAGCATGAGCTGCCACGCTACGGTCAACCTTGTCTTGTTATTCTTGCCTCCGGTGTTGGACCAGTGGCTGGCCGTGGGCAGCGCAAGCCTGGGGGGTACGAGGGGTGTCTCCTTGCTTCTCTTCTCATTTCCATAGTGGCTTGCGCGGAACCACTGCGCTGCCCATCGCCTGAAGCGATTTGACGAAAATTGGTTTCTGTGCTATGATTTATTTGAGTGGGGGCGTGGTGTAGTGGCCTAACATATCGGCCTGTCAAGCCGAAGACCGCGGGTTCAAATCCCGTCGCTCCCGCCTGAAGACCGACCTGTCTTGGACCAGGTCGGTTTTTATTTTGGGCATTGCAAACCGGGCTCAGGAGTGGTATAATACCAATTGCGGTTCCAAGAACCATGAAATGTCATTGCGAGGAGCGGTTTTTCGACGAAGCAATCTCACTCACCTGGGCCAGGAGATTGCTTCG
>JAUWYT010000091.1 GCA_030615705.1 Chloroflexota bacterium | reverse complement strand
CCCTTGTTTGGCCATAACTCCCCCTTTCGCAAAATCCAAGGATATTATAACCCCCATTTCTCTTTTTGGCAACCCTGCAAACAGCTTGACTTGACCTTTTCGTCCATTCGTAGTATAGTGTAAACGCTACTGCTTGGATCGCCGAGGCGACCGAGACGGCGGGAATCCTCTCAAGTAAGACAAGGAGATAATGATCATGAAGTTTCCTGTAACGATGTACCAGGATGAGGAAGGGTGGTATGTCGTGGAGTGCCCGGTTATCCCCGGTTGTATGAGCCAGGGGAGTACGGAAGAGGAAGCCTTGCAGAATATCCAGGAAGCAATTCAACTTTGCTTGGAAGTACGCCAGGAGAAAGGTTTGCCGCTCACTATTCAGAGCCTGGAGGTTGAGGTCCCTGCCTATGCCTAAACTTCCCCGCGTTTCTGGGCGGAAAGCCGTTCGTGCCTTCCAACGGGCGGCATGGGAGGTGGCTCGTCAGCGAGGAAGTCACATTGTTCTGACCAAGGCTGGATCTGTTTACACGCTCTCCGTCCCCCTGCATCGAGTTCTGGGGCCGGGCTTACTGCGTGATTTGGTTCGCAAAGCGGGGTTGACCGTTGAGAAGTTTACGGAACTGTTGTGAATTGGCAGGTTGACTTGACCTTTTCGTCCATCTGTAGTACAGTGTAAACGCCACCGACCGCATGGGCGGCGGTGAGCAAGATGCCCAACTTCGCTCGGCCTGGATTCCTTCGGCAAGCTCAGGACAAGTGCCAAATCCAGGCCAGCCCGCCGGATTTGACAATCCGGCGGGAGCAGTAAACAACTGTTTGTCGCTTGGATCGCCGAGGCGACCGAGACGGCGGGAATCCTCATGCCCTGACAGATACCTGCCCCTTGGGACGCCCCAGGGGGCTTTTGTTTAGCTCAGTTGAGCCTCCCGCCCTTCGGCCCTCACTCATCACACATCGAGGAGGTACCGCATGAACGCACGAAACGCTGTCCACCTGGCCCTGCTGACCCTGATCCTGGCAGGGCTCCTCACGGCCTGTGGGCCACGTCCTGAGGTCGCTGTGCTTACAGTCGAAGGGCCCACGGCTTCGCCCACGCCCAGCCCAGGCCCCACAGCCCCCACCGCCCAGCGCGGCGGCTCCCTCACCGTGGCCATCGCCGCCGACGTGGACGGCCTCGACCCCCACAAGACCGTGGCCGCCGCCACCTTCCAGATCACCCGCAACCTCTACGACACCCTGGTGCAGGTTAACCCCCAAAGCCGCATCCAGCCCGACCTGGCCACCTCGTGGGAGACCTCGGCCGACGGGCTGAATTGGACCTTCCACCTGCGCGACGACGTATTCTTCCACAACGGGCGGGCGATGACCGCCGCCGACGTGAAGTACAGCTTCGAACGCATCCTCGACCCCGAAACGGCCAGCCCCCGGGCCAAGGACTACAACATCATCACCGCCATCGAGACCCCAGACGACCACACCGTGGTCTTCACCCTCTCCGAGCCCCAGGCCGCCTTCCTCTCCAACCTGGCCTACGGCTGGGCGGCCATCATCCCCCGGGAAGCCGCCGACACCCTGCGCGATCACCCTGTCGGCAGCGGCCCCTTCGAGTTCGTGGAATGGGTGCCCGACAGCCACGTCAAGCTCCACGGCTTCGACAAATACTTCCTCCCCGACGTGCCCTACCTGGACCAGGTCGCCTTCCGGGTGATCACCGACCCGGCCGCCCGGCTGATAAGCCTGAAGACCGGCGAGGTGGACGTGGTGCCTGAGGTGCCCGCCCAGGAGATCGCCGGCCTCCAGGAGGCGCCCGGCATCCAGCTCATCCAGCAGCCATTCAACGGCATCCAGTTGCTGGCCATCAACAACGCTCGCCCTCCCTTCGACGACCTGCGGGTGCGCCAGGCCCTCAATCACGCCATTGACAAGCAGGCGGTGATCGAGGGGGCCCAGTGGGGCAACGGAGTGCCCATCGGCGGCCACATGCCCCCGGTAAGCGACTTCTACGTGGACCTGACCGATCGCTACCCCTACGATCCCGAGAAGGCCAGAGAGCTCCTGGCCGACGCCGGTTACCCCGACGGTTTCGAGACCACCATCGCCCTCCCCCAGCCCTACGACTTCCACATCCGCAACGGCGAGGTCATCGCCGACCAACTGGCCAAGGTGGGCATCAAGGCCACGCTGGAGACCATCGAGTGGGGCACCTACCTGGAACAGGTGTACTTCGGCCGGGACTACACCCTGACCACCCTGGGCCACACCGGCCGGCTCGACCCCGACCCCTTCCTCAACCGCTATGTCAGCGACCGCAAAGAGGATTACATGAACTACAACAATCCCCACTACGACGAGCTGGCCAAAGAGGGGTCGGTCAGCCACGACCCGGAGCGCCGCCACGAGATTTACGCCGAGATGCAGCGGATGCTGGCCGACGACGCGGTGGCCGTCTATCTCCTGGCCCCGCTCTCCTCGGTCGGGCTGAGACAAGAAGTCCAGGGCTGGCAACTCTACCCCATTGACATCTACGACCTGCGGACGGTGTGGAAGAGACAATGAATTACCTCTGGCGACGCTTCCCGTCTCTCCTGCTCACCTTGTTCCTGATCTCCCTGGTCACCTTCGTGGTGGTGCAGGTGGTGCCGGGCGATCCGGCCCAGATCATCCTGGGCACCGAGGCCCCGCCAGAGGCCCTGGCCGACCTGCGGGCCCAATTGGGACTGGATCGCCCGCTTCCCCTGCAATACCTTAGCTGGTTGACCGGGGTGCTGCGCGGGGACCTGGGGGTCTCGCTGCGGCACGGCCGGCCGGTGGCTACCCTCATTGCCGAGCGACTGCCGGTCACTCTCTCGCTTGCCATCCTGTCCCTGGCCCCGGCCGTGCTCCTGGCCGTGCCGCTTGGCATCCTGGCCGCCACCCACCAACACAGCGCGCTCGACTACGGGGTGCTGCTTCTCGCCCAGGCGGGGCTGGCCCTGCCCTCGTTCTGGATCGGGATCCTCCTCATCCTCCTCTTCGCCTTGAGCTGGCGGTGGCTGCCCTCGGGCGGGTATGTGCCCTGGGGGGAGAGTCCGCTAGAGGCGCTGCGCAGCCTGGCCATGCCCATCCTGGCGTTGGGACTGCCGGTGGCCGGGGTGCTGGCTCGCCTGGTGCGGGCCTCGATGCTCGAAGAGCTGTCTCGCGATCACATCCGCACCGCCCGGGCCAAGGGCCTCTCCGAGACACAAATCATCGTCCGCCACGTCCTGAGAAACGCCCTCATCCCTACTGTGACCCTCCTGGGCCTGCAACTGGGGTTCCTCCTGGGAGGGAGCATTGTCATCGAGCAGGTCTTCGCCCTGCCGGGTGTGGGCCGGCTGGTGCTCTTCGCCATCAACAACCGGGACCTACCACTCATCCAGGGGTTGGTGCTGTTCATCGCTGCCCTGGTGGTAACCATCAACTTCCTGGTGGACATGGCCTACACCTGGCTCGACCCGCGCATCTCTCTGGAGAACAAGCATGGTAGCTGAGAGACGCTGGCGGCACGTCAGCCCGCTCCTGGTGGGGGGCGGGGTCATCGTCCTGGCGATGGCGGTGGTAGCCATGCTCGGCAGTTTCGCCACTCCCCACGACCCAACGGCGATGGACATCGCTGCCCGGCTCCAGCCGCCGGGCGCGGCCCATCTCTTCGGTACCGACCAGTATGGGAGGGACATCCTGAGCCGGGTGATGGGCGGGGCGGGAATCGCCCTCAGCGTGGGAGTGGTGGCGGTGGGAATCGGGCTGGGCGGAGGGATGATCATCGGAGCAGTGGCCGGCTTCTACGGGGGACTGCTGGGCGAGGCGCTGATGCGGCTGATGGACGCCTTGTTCGCCTTCCCGGCCATCCTCCTGGCCATTGCCGTGGTCGGGGCGTTGGGGCCAGGGCATCTCAACGCCATGCTGGCCATCGGGGTGGTGAACGTTCCGGTCTTCGCCCGGCTTACCCGGGCCTCGGTGCTGGCGGTGCAACAGGAGGGCTACGTGGAGGCGGCCCGGGCCGTGGGCGGGACGGATTTGCACGTCCTGCGGCGGCACATCGTGCCCAACGGCCTGGCACCGCTGCTAATGCAGGCCAGCGTGAGCTTCGCCACAGCCATCCTGGCTGAGGCCTCGTTGAGCTATCTAGGGCTGGGCACCCAGCCGCCGATGCCCAGTTGGGGGAAGATGCTCGAGGAGGCGCGTTTGTTCATGGACAGAGGGCCATGGCTGGCCATCTTTCCGGGTCTGGCCATCGCCCTCACCGTCCTGGGGTTCAATTTTCTGGGAGACGGGTTGCGGGATTACCTGGATCCACGCCATTAAACTTCAAAGCTCAAAGTTCAAAATCCAAAGCTCGAGGCAAGAGGCAGGAAGCATGAAGAAAAATCTGCGAAAATCTGCGTTAATCTGCGTCCCATGCGGCTTGTAGGAGGGTGAACCATGCTGCTGTGTATTGACATTGGCAACACCAACATCGTGCTGGGCCTCTACCGGGGGAAGGAGTTAGCGGCTCATTGGCGGATCGCTACCGATCACCAGCGCCTGGCCGATGAGTACGCCATTCTTCTCATAGAGCTCTTCAGCCACAGGGGATATGGTGTCGGCGACGTAGATGGTATCGCCATTGCTAGCGTTGTGCCGCCCTTGACGGGAACCTTCGTTGGCTTAAGCAAGGACTACTTCGGCTGCAACCCGCTCGTATTGGACGCCGGCGTGCGTACCGGGGTGCGCATTCGCTACGACAACCCCCGCGACGTGGGAGCTGATCGGGTGGCCAATGCAGTAGCCGCCCATCGGTTGTACGGGGGGCCGGTGTGCGTGGTGGACTTCGGCACAGCCATTATCTTTGATGCCGTCTCGGCAGAGGGGGACTACCTGGGTGGGGCCATCGCGCCGGGTATCGTCATCGCCATGGAGGCCCTCTTCGCCCGCACAGCCAAGCTCCCGCGCACTGACCTGACGCGCCCGCCCAAAGCCATCGGTTCCAACAACATGCAGGCCATTCAATCGGGCGTCCTATTTGGCTACGTCGGTCTCGTAGAAGGCATGGTGGCCCGTTTCCGTCAGGAGTTGGGCCGTGAAATGAAGGTTATCGCCACCGGCGGCCTGGCCGATATCATCGCCCGAGAGACCGACGCCATCCAGTTGGTAGATCCATGGATTACCCTCAAGGGGCTGCGGTTGATTTATGAGATGAATGAATGACGCATTGACAGGGAGCTACAGGCGAGGCAAGCCTTGCCAGGGTCTTGCTCATCTAAGGCACAACGGTAAACGTCCAGGTATATTCAAGTACAGCCCCAGATGTCTTGTGCACGCGAACTGTTGCCTCATGTTTGCCCGGCTCTAGCGCGATGGACCAACATCTGCTGCCCAGAGGTCCAGGGCCGGATGCTATCACGTTGCCTTCTTTGTCGAGCAACATGATCTTAGACATCTGAATGTTCGACGTACAATAATCTTTGTAATCTTTCTTCCCAGTAGCTAAGTCTTCGGCAGTATGGCCGTCAATCAACAAGGCAAGTCTTTCAACCACATCCTCGGCATGAAAAAAGTCGCCAGGCTCTAATATCTCCTCTACGACAAACACTACGCAAACCGTACTTTGGCCCTCATCATATTCAAGCGAACTCAATGTGCTTTCTGGCTCTGGCGATACCTGTTCAAGGAACCTGGGTAGGCCTGGGTATCGGTCCCGGATGCTAATAAGCGGTGGACAATACATAACTTGAACAGAAGGTGTTGGGGTGGCAGGGAATGGAGACGGGGTATTTGTGCGCATAGAACCCGTACCACACGCACATAACAACAAGCTGAAAACCGAGGCGGCGAGGAAAATGCGCGTCATCCGTCTACAAACTCGGTTGGCCATTGCAATTGCCGTCATCTGTTGCCTCTTGTGCTATCGGCCAGGAAGGTGCCCAGGTGCCCGTCACTTCCAAAGTGACGGGCACCTCACCACTCCAGCAAGTAAGGTTCGATTCCTTCGGGCAACTCATCTAGGCCAGCTAGGTAATCCAGAACAAACTGACTATAGGTCTGCGTTGCCGGGAAATGCTCTTGCACAAAGGCCTGGTCAACCAGCGTACCGTTCCGCGTTCCAATCCATTCATGATAGTTGGAGTACGGCCATTCCTCTAGACGCGACACCAATCCATGTTTGACCGGATTGGCGTGGATGTACCGGCACAGATGAAGCAGGTAGATATCTTTGTCCACATGGATGCCCTTGTAGCGCCCCTCGAAGAGGGTACCACTGCTGCCGTAGCGCTTGTTGAACGCCTTTGTGTAGCTGTTGAAGACCCTCTGAGGCACCAGGCCCGCTGATTCCATGCCATCTTGCCGCAGCAAAAAGTGATAATGATTGGGCATTAGACAGTAGGCCATCACAGAGACATTGAACGTGCTGGTATACTTCTTCACCAGGCGCAACGCGAACACGTAGTTGTCGTTTTCCCGGAATATAGCCTGACGCCCGCTGCCCCGATTGTAGATATGGTAGTATTGACCTTGAGCAAACTGAATCCTTCGGTATGGCATGATCCAAACCTCTCAGATGCCCTCAGGTGCCCAGGTGCCCGTCACTTCAGAAGTGACGGGCACCTGACGTCTCCAACCTGCGTGGCGATCTCATG
>JAUWYT010000005.1 GCA_030615705.1 Chloroflexota bacterium | reverse complement strand
TGTAGCATAGAAAGGTGCATTTGTCAATTTGCGACGTCTGAGATCATCACGAGTTTGGGACATGGGCAGGCTCTGGGGGTTACATATTAAGGAGGAATGTCCGGCGGTTCCAGACCTTGCTCATACAGTCGCACGCTCTCTTGTATGTCGGGCAGTTACCCTACTCCATTGTGGCTCGTACGGTTTCGCCAATTGTGACGTCAACCGTTTGCAGCGCCGTGATGACGTAGCGCCAAAATCGGACGGGACCGTTAAAGCCGGCGTCCAGGGAAGGCTGGGCAGTTGGTCGGTCGACGCCCCCGATCCGCTCAGTCAACAGCGTGGTTTTGCCGAAACCGGCCGGGGCGGAGATGAGCGTGAGCTTGCGGTGAAGCTCCGCGTTCAACCGCTCCACCAAGCGCGGACGCGGCACCAGCTCCGGCCAGACGGGGGGAATGTAGAGTTTGGTGATCAGCAATGGCACAGACATTTCGACTCTTTTTGCCCGTAATGCTCATCCCAGGGGGGCCAGCCCGTGTTGACCCCATGTTCTTCGCCCAATAACTACATGCGCTACACTACAAGATACCTAAACCCTAGGCTCGCGCTACAGCTTCGGTACGGCTGTCGCGGATTGACCAGGACTTATGCGCCCTAACCAAATTCCTCTCTGGGTGAGAACCAACATCTGATTAAGATGTAGGGTGCCCCTACAACTGCCGCCGCGGCCGATACTGGATGGCCTCCGCCAGATGTGCCGTCTCTATCCGCTCCGAGCCCGCCAGATCGGCGATGGTGCGAGCCAGCTTCAGAACGCGGTGAAAAGCCCTGGCACTCATCGCCAGTTGTTGCATGGCCGCCTTGAGCAGGCTGCGCCCCGCCTCGTCAATTTGACAATACTCCCTGACCTCAGCCCGACCCATGTCAGCGTTGCAGCGTAGGGCCAGGACGCCGTGCCCCTTGATGCCAGCAAAGCGCCGCCGCTGCATTTCCCTCGCTTTCTCCACCCTGGCCCTGATGTCCTCAGATCTCTCCCCCAGCCGATCGGTGGCTGACCATCGTCAGAGAGCAGGTGCACTTCCTTACGGGGTCACCAAAGTAGCCACAGGGACAGGGGGTTCATGGCAGCAATTAGCACGAAGTTGGCTGGAAAGGTCAGGGTGCCTGCTGCCCGGCTGATGGTCACGATGTGATCCTCGAGGGGCTGACGCAAAACCTCAAGGGTCCGCATGCCGAACTCCGGTAATTCGTCCAGGAAAAGCACACCACGGTGGGCCAGGCTAATCTCCCCAGGACGGGGCCAACGCCCTCCACCCACCAGACCGGCGTGGCTGATGGTATGATGGGGAGCGCGAAAGGGCCGGTGTTGAATCAACGGAGTCTCCGGCGGCAGCGAGCCGGCCACGGAGTAGATCTTGGTCACCTCGAGGCGCTCATCCGTCGTCATCCGAGGTAGGATAGAAGGCATGGAGCGCGCCAGCAAGGTCTTGCCAGCACCCGGCGGGCCGGTCATGATCACGTTGTGGCCGCCGGCCGCCGCTACCTCCAAGGCCCGGCGTACGTGCTCTTGACCCTTGATGTGGCAGAGGTCCGCGGCGTAAGGCGGGGGCTCGCCGGCGCTGAGGTCTAGGTGGTAGCTATATGGCTCAATGGGGCACAGGCCCTGGAGATGGGTGACGAGAGACGAGAGGTCCGTCACGGGTATGACCTCTATTCCCTGGATGAGGGCCGCCTCCGGCGCGTCTACCGCCGGCACGAAGACGGTGTTAAAGCCGCGTTCTTTGGCCAGAGCAGCCATGGGGAGGATGCCGGTGGTGTGGCGTACCCCACCGTCGAGGGAGAGTTCACCGACGAAGAGGGCGTACTCGACCCGGTCCGGCCAGGCCTGCTCAGAAGCCAGGAGGATGCCTACAGCGACAGGCAGGTCGTAAGCCGGGCCCTCGCGCAGATCAGCCGGAGCCAGGTTGACTGTGAGGCGTTTATTGGGGTAGATCAATCCTGAGTTCTTTATGGCTGATCTCACCCTCTCTCGCGATTCCTGGACAGCCGCGTCGGGCAGGCCGACGATGGTTAAGCTGGGCAGCCCGCGAGAGGTATCTACTTCTACTTCAACGATGGCCCCGTCCAAGCCAACTACGGCGCAACTGGTGACCCTGGCTAGCATTTCTTTTCTACTCCCAGCATTATCTGACTCGAGTTTCGCTCATTTTTGAAGCGATTCGGTCAATAGCGTCAGTTTGGAAGTTGGGTTACAGCGTTTTTTGGGCGCCTCGGACGATCATTGGGAGCATCCGAAGCGATGGAAAGCTCTTCCAAGTTCGATAAGCTGATCATTCGCCTCGTCTCTCGATGCTTGATGTGTGCGTTTCCACTTTCACAAGGGCATTCTTCAGTCTGTAAGGCACAACGCGGCCATCGCAAGTGCATGGTGGCTATCCACTAAGCCTCTTCAAGGCCTGCGGATCGCCGGAAGTGTTATCTATCCACCCCCCAATCGAGGTAAATGCGCTCCGGAATTGGCGAATATGCTCTCGAAATAAGCGAAACTTGCGTGACGAGATTGGTTATCTTCACAATTCGTTGGCTGCGGACCGCCTCTACCGAGCCGAAGTGCTTCTCGATCCAGCCGTGCATGTCCTCAGGTGGGTTCAAATAGCCAACAGTGGTGCTTATGTGGAAGAGGCGCTCGAAGACCTCCCGATCAGCAGCGGGCAGAACTGACACTAGATCAGCGACCTCGGTGATCATCCGGTCATTTTGCAAAGCCATTGTGACTTCTCCTCCGGTTCGAATTTGTAGCTTGATGGGAGTTTCACAGACAAGTGGTCCCTCTCCTGGGTGTTGCCGCCCGATGTGTCATTGCGAGCGACCGCAGGGAGCGAAGCAATCCCCTCCATCGTGGGTTGGAGATTGCTTCGTCGCTGTGCTCCTCGCAATGACAAGCAAACAGCTCATTTGAGCACAACAACACTTTACAGGGAGACTACCCACAGACAAGCAAGCTAAAATATAGCACACTTCGGCCGAAAGGATAAGGTTGCCCTTTGCCAGTTGACAGTTGGAAGCGGCGATGATAGAATGGACCCTGTGGAGCTAAAATCCGGGGCCTGGGGATTTAAAGAAGCCAGCACGGGGGCTCAAGCCCGCTGCGGCTTGGTCGTGAGCTCAGCCGAACGGTTATGACTGTTATCAACGTGAGAGGGAAACGTGAAACCCAATTCAGTTAAGCCGGCGAAGCCAGACTCCCCTCTCTTGGTGAGCGCCTGCCTGGTAGGCATCCCCTGCCGATACGCCGGCGGCAATTGCTCCAATGACCAGCTCCAGACATTAGCCGCGCAAGGCGACGTCTTACCCCTCTGCCCAGAGGTGCTGGGCGGGCTTCCCACACCTCGCCCCCCAGCGGAGATCCAGGGCGGCGACGGGGATGATGTCCTGGAGGGACAGGCTGGGGTGGTGAACACCGAGGGGAAGGATGTCACGGCCGAGTTTTTGGCCGGGGCACAAAAGGCATTGCGCGTCGCCCATCGCTGGGACATCAAAGAGGCCATCCTAAAGGCCCGAAGCCCTTCTTGCGGCGTGGGCCAAATCTACGATGGGAGCTTCAGCGGCCGCTTGGTAGAAGGGGACGGCGTGACCGCAGCTCTCTTGAAGCGAGAGGGGATCATCGTCAAAAGCGAGGAAGAGTGGGAAAAGAGGGAAGCGCGATGAGAAAGATCGTGGAGTGTGTGCCTAACTTCAGCGAGGGACGGCGGAAGGAGGTCGTCGACCAGATCGTGGAGGCCATGGCTATTGTGCCCGACGTCCATGTGCTGGACGTTCAGTCCGATGCCGACCACAACCGCACAGTGGTGACCTTCGTAGGGGAGCCAGAGGCTGTGGAGGAGGCCGCCTTCCGGGGCATCGGGAAAGCAGCGGAGCTCATTGACATGAGCCTGCATCGAGGCGAGCATCCCCGCATGGGAGCGGCCGACGTAGTGCCCTTCGTGCCCATCAAGAACGTGACCGTGGAGGATTGCGTGGCTATGGCCCGACGGTTGGGAGAGCGGGTGGGTCGAGAGCTAGGCATTCCCGTCTATCTCTATGAAGAAGCAGCTACCCGACCCGAGAGGCGAAATCTGGCCGAGGTGCGGCGGGGTGAATATGAGGGGATCAAAGCTGAGATCGAAACTAAGCCCGAAAGGGCGCCTGACTTTGGCCCTCAGCACCTGGGCAAGGCGGGGGCCACAGCTATTGGGGCGCGGCCGCCCCTCATCGCCTTCAACGTCTATTTGGGCACCGATGACGTGGAGGTCGCCAAGGCCATCGCACGAGCCGTGCGCCACTCCTCCGGCGGCCTGCGCTATGTCAAGGCCCTGGGCCTCTTGGTTAAGGGGAAGGCTCAGGTCTCAATGAACTTGACCGACTATCGCAAGACACCCATTCACCGAGTGATGGAGATGATCCTCCGAGAGGCAGAGTGCTATGGCGTGTCCGTGGTAGGAAGTGAGATCGTTGGCCTCATACCCAACGAAGCGCTGGTGGAGGCCGCAGAATTCTACCTGCAACTGGGCGGCCTCTCGTCCCATCAGATTCTGGAGAACCGTCTGGCTGATCTTATTCAACAGGGATAAGCGCTTTGCTCAAGACTGAGAACAGTCCACAGGATACCTTGGTCTTAATAACTGGTGCCCTCGCCCTGGCCCTGGTCATCTCAGTTGTCGCATTTGTCTGGCGGCCCTTTGCTCACCTCGCCGTCTTGGGAACTCCCACGCCAACGCCGACGCCCCCCCTCAATCCCCCCCAACTTTGGTGGGAAAGTTTCACCCCCACGTCCACACCGACACCCACGCCTACCCCAACACTGACGCCAACCTCCACCAGTAGCCCTACGTCCACACCCACGCTTACCCCCACGCCGACGCCAACCTCCACCAGTACCCCTACGTCCACACGTACGCCCACGGCAACGGCAACGCCGACGCCCAGCCCGACCGCCAGCCCCACATTGACACCGACGCCTACCTCAACGTCAACGCCCACCCCCACGCCGACGAAAACACCAGGGCCTCCTCAGGACCACTACTGGCTGGAGCGTCCTATCGGCCCTGAGGGCCAAGCCCGGGCCAGTCGCTTTTATCCCTACGGTACCACGGCCAGCGGCCGCTATACTCTCCATCACGGGGTGGACATTGAGAATCCCCTTGGCACCCCCGTCCTGGCTGTTGCCTCAGGAACGGTCATCGTCGCTGGCACCGATCAGGCCAGGGTCTACGGTCTCAGAACCGATTTCTATGGCCAGCTTGTAGTGGTGCAGTTGGATAGAGAGTTCCATGGGCAGCCTGTCTTCGTTCTTTACGGTCACCTCTTGCGGGTAATGGCTCGCTTGGGCCAGCGAGTGACGATAGGCGAAGTGCTAGGCGAGGTAGGAATGACAGGGATAGCCATCGGGCCCCACCTTCACTTCGAGGTGCGGGTGGGAGCCAACGCCTACACCAATACCCGCAACCCGGATCTGTGGCTGAAGCCCTTGCCCGGCCACGGGACAATCGCCGGGCAGTTGTTGGATGCCGGGGGGAATCCCATACCTGAGGCTCTCGTCACCTTTCACCGCGCTGAGGAGCCCGACAGGCGATGGCGCGAGACCTGGACCTATGCCAGCGATGAGGTTGACCCTGACAGGGTTAACCCTGACGAGGAATGGGGCGAGAACTTCGTGATGGGGGATGTGCCAGCCGGCTCTTATGTCCTGAAGGCCAGGATAGGCGGACGGTTGCACACACAGGACGTAAAGGTCAGGGCCGGGAAGACCTCTTTGGTCACCCTAGAGACGAAGAAGTAGACTCGGTTCCCCCCTGTCTAGATGATCTGCGTCTCCGAGGCTCGGTAGACCTGGCCGAAGAGATGGGCCTCCACCAGCGAGGCCCAGAAACCCGTGAAGAGCACCCCGACGCCGCAGAGGATCACCCCGAATCCGCCGATGAAGCTGGCCAGCACACTGAGCAGGAAGGCGATGATGTAATTGGCCAGGTTATTGGCGATAAAGTTGAAAATCTCGCCGAACTGGAAGCCGGACATAAACTCACCGGTGATGGCGTACCGGATGGTAGCCGCCGGGGTGACTATTGCAACCAGGAGACCCCACAGGCCGCTGAGGCAGTTCATACAGACCACAAACGCCCCTATGGCTTCACTCTCCCCAGCGACGATAGCTCCCATCCAACTTAGGCACGAAACAAAGATGATGGGAAGGCTGTAGATCAGGAGGATCAGGAAGAGCATCAGCCCCTTCGTAAATTTGGCGCCCAGGTCAGCCCAATCGGGCAGCGGCCTGGGGTTGCCATCTATCACATTCTTGACCGTCTCCACCATGTAGCCAAGCATGAAGGGGATCCCGATTACGATAGAGCTGAGCAGGACGAAAAGCCCACCGATGAGTATCTTGGTAACCCAGTTCTCGTCATCGAACAAGTAGGTGAACGATTTGCCGATGTCCAATTTTCCCTCCTTCTTGTGTTGAGGCCCCAAGCTTGATCCTGGGCCGGCGAATGAAACCGACATTCATTATACCAAGGTTGCTAGTTCCTGGCAACTTCCGTCAGGTAGCCGTTTGAGAGCCCGTTTCACAGCTAAATGGGCAAAGCTAACCATTGGGTCAAGGCGAAGTGTAGCAGTCCCAGCGCACTGAGTTCGAGGAAGGTAGCCAGCAGTCCCAGCGAAAGAGGCAAGAAAGCATCGCGCCAACTCTGGGCTTTGCTCTCCCGCCGGGTCACGATCAAGATGATCATGGTGTTTATGAGCGTCAGCACGGCCAGCACCCCAAGGATGCTCAAGGTGGCTAAAGGGTACAATAGAAAACTCGCCTGCGTCTGAACGATCCAAATGAGCAGAGCCGCTGGAATCAAAAGATAGCCCAATTCACAAAAGTTGCGGATCACCCTCCCGGTGTCGGCCTCTTTCCAGAGGAGGAAGTTCAAGACCGGATAGACGATGATGCTCAAAGCCAGGCCGTTCAAAATCCCCGTGATCAAGCGCCAAGAGTTGTGGGGCTCATAGAGGTAGGGAGCGTTGGGGAGGAGGGTCAGGAAAGAGTTGAGGCCGTCAATGCCCCATAAAACGATGAAGCTGGCCAGGGAAGCTAGAACCTCGCTGGGTGGTAGGCCGCTGGCACGCCACCTCCGCAGAGCAGCCACGCCCAAAAAACCCAGGAGAGCACCCAGATAGGTCCCCGTGCAACGAGCGCAGAGCGGAAGCTGCCTCCCGCCGATAATAAAAGAGTGGCTGGGTATCTGCCCGCAGACCCCCGCGCCAAATAAGCTAAGGAGGTCCAAGAAACTGTGAATCTCCATGAGCAAAGCAACGAAAGGGCCTAGTGCATGTCGGCGGAAGTCCTCGCACAGTTGCGTTGAACTCACATTGCGTGTCATTCTGAGCGGAACCTTGTCCTGAGCTTGCCGAAGGGGCAGTCGAGCAAAGAATCTCACGCTGAAGTGGACCAGAGACTCTTCGCTCCGCAAGCCTTCGGGCTGAGGCCGTCAAGGCCGAAGGCTCCGCTCAGAGTGACAAACTTGTGCTGAGCACAGCCGAAGCAACTGTCGGTAGACTTATGCCGCACTGTACCAGATGGACACCGCAACGTCCTGACGGCTCGACGAAGTCTTGTTGTCGAAAGGGTGAGAACAAGACTTCGGCGAGCGGTTCGGCTGAGGACATTCGGCTGAGGCTTCGTCCTGAGGCTCACCCTCGAAGGCTCAGTCGAGCAGTTCTCGCGTCCACCATGACACCGACGGCCTCACCAACAAGCAAGTGAGAGACTACCTCTCGTGAGGCCATCGGATTATACAGCGGAATGGAAGTTAGGTCAACCCTGCGTTCTAACCTTAAAACTTCACCGAGTGGCCTTTGGACAGCCCTTTAGAGCTACGACAAAAGGAATTTTGTGGTATAATACAAGTAGCATGCGCAAAGGTCTTCAAGTGAGAGGAGCGTCTCATGCCTCCCTTTGTTCACCTCCACGTCCACAGCGAATACTCCCTGCTCGATGGCTTGGGTCGGGTGGAGGATCTGGTCGCTCGCGCCAAGGAACTGGGCATGCCAGCTCTGGCCCTCACCGACCACGGAGCTATGTACGGGGCCATTGAGTTCTACCAGGTAGCCCAGAGGCATGGGATAAAGCCGATCATCGGCATCGAGCTGTACATCGCCCCCCGCGGCATGAAGCAGAGAGACCCCAAAAAAGACAGGCGCCCTCACCACATTCTCCTCCTGGCCAAGGACAACGTCGGCTATCACAACCTGCTCCAGATAGCCACGGCCGCAGAGCTCGAAGGCTTCTACTACAAGCCCCGCGTGGACAAAAAGTACCTGGCTGAGCACGCCCAGGGCCTGATCGCCCTCTCAGGCTGCGGCTCAGGGGAGATTCCCCGCCTGGTCTTGAAGGGGCAATTGAATAAAGCACGCGAAGTGGCCGCCTGGTACCGCGATGCCTTCGGACAGGGCAACTTCTACCTGGAGCTACAGAGGCACGAGGGCATCCCCGAGACGAAACAGGTGAACGAGGGGCTCATTGCCCTGGCGAATGAAATGGGCATCCCTCTTGTGGCCACCAACGATGTCCACTACGTGCGGCCCGAGGAGGCCAAGGCCCAGGAGATCCTCCTCTGCATTCAGACCAACACCACTATCAACGATCCCAAGCGCATGACCATGGGTGACGAAAGCTTCTACCTCAAGAGCGGCGAGGAAATGGCTGCTCTCTTCTCCGATGTGCCGGAAGCAGTAGAAAACAGCCTGCTCATCGCCGAAAAATGTAACCTGGATTTACAGAGCGAGGGCTATCACCTGCCGATCTTCGCGGTTCCCCAGGGCTACGATGCCGAAAGTTACTTGCGTCACCTGTGCCAGGAGGGCTCAAAGGATCGCTATGCCATCGTCACCCCGGAGATCCAGGCCCGCCTCCAGTACGAGCTGAGCCTAATTCATCAGATGGGTTTCGACACCTACTTCTTAATCGTCTGGGACCTCGTGCATCATGCCAGGAGCCAGGAAATCTGGTGGAACGTGCGTGGTTCCGTGGCTGCCAGCATCGTAGCCTATACCCTGGGCATTACTAACCTGGACCCACTGAGTTACGGCCTCATCTTCGAGCGCTTCCTTAACCCGGGTCGGGTGACCATGCCAGATATTGATCTGGACTTCCCCGACGAGCGCCGCGACGAGATGATCAAGTACGCCGTCGAAAAATACGGCCAGGATCGGGTGGCCCAGATCATCACCTTCGGCACCATGGGCGCTCGAGCGGCCATCCGCGACGCCGGGCGAGCACTGGACTTGCCTCTAAACGAGGTGGATAGGGCGGCCAAGATGATCCCCTTTGGGCCAAAGGTCAAAATCCAGGATGGCCTGGAGAAAGTATCAGAGCTCCGAGATCTATACGAGAGCAAGGATTACGTCAAAAAGCTCATTGATACAGCCAAGAGTTTAGAGGGGGTGGCTCGCCACGCCTCGACTCATGCTGCTGGCGTGGTCATCGCTGACGCGCCCTTAATCAACTACACCCCGCTGCGTCGCCCAACTGGGGGTGAGAAAGGGGGAATAGTTGTAACCCAATACCCGATGGACATATTGGAGGACATTGGCCTTCTCAAGATCGACTTCCTGGGCCTTTCCACTCTGACCATCATGCGCAAGGCCGTTGATCTCATCCGCCAGAATTACGGCATCCAACTGGATTTGAGCGCGATTCCCACCGATGATCCTGCCATCTTCGAGCTACTCTCCAGCGGCGCAGTAACCGGCATCTTTCAGGTAGAGTCGGCGGGAATGCGTCGTGTCCTCACGGACATGCAGCCCACGCGCTTCGAAGACATCATTGCGGTGATTTCCCTCTACCGCCCTGGCCCGATGCAGTTCATCCCCAATTACATCGCCCGCAAGCACGGCCGGGAGAAAGTGACCTATATCCATCCCAAACTGGAGCCCATCCTGAAAGAGACCTACGCCATAATCGTCTATCAAGAACAGATTATCCGCACCATGACCGAATTAGCCGGTTACTCGGCTGCCGATGCCGACCTGATGCGGAGGGCCGTGGGCAAGAAGAAAGAGAAGGAGCTCCTCAAGCACCGGAAAACCTTCATCAAGGGGGCAGTCAAGCATAGCGGCATCGAAGCTGATAAGGCCAGGGAAATCTTCGATGCCATCGAGTATTTCTCTAACTATGGGTTCAACCGGGCGCACGCTGCCTCTTACGCCGTCATCACCTGTCAGACAGCCTGGCTCAAGGCGAAATACCCCGTGGAGTACATGGCCGCCCTCCTCAGCGTGGAGCGCAACAACGTTGATAAAGTTGGCCTCTTCATCGCCGAGTGTCGTAGAATGGGGATCGAGATCCTGACGCCGGATGTGAACCGGAGCGGGCTGGACTTTACCATAGAAGCAGGAAGCAAGAAGCAAGAGGTAAGGAACAAGAGGCAAGAAACTAGTCTGCATCCTGCATCCTGCGTCCTGCTTCCTGTTGGCAGTGCCATCCGCTTCGGTTTGGGTGCAGTAAAGAACGTGGGCCAGGGGCCCATTGAGGCTATACTAGCTGCCCGAGAGCAAGGCGGCCCCTTCAAGAATTATGAGGATTTCTGCCAGTGGGTTGATTTGCGTCAGGTGAACCGCCGGGCCCTGGAATGTCTTATCAAGGTCGGTGCTTTAGATGCTTTCGGCCAGCGATCCCAACTGTTGGCCATCGTTGATCCCATGATAGCTCTAAGCCAGAGCACCCACCAGGCCCAGGAGGCGGGCCAATTGAGCATGTTCGACGCCTCCAGCGGCTTCTCCCTATCTATGGGAAGTTCCATCCCTCTGCCCGACATACGAGAGGTGCCTCGCAAGCAAATGCTGGCCTGGGAGAAGGAGCTAGTTGGCTTCTACGTCTCCGAACACCCCTTACAACAGGTAGCTGCTAGCTTGGATGGGACGGTGACCGCCTTCTGCGGCGAGATTGACGAGGAGATGGCCGACCAGAAGGTGATCATAGCCGGGGTGGTGACTTGGGTGCGCCCATATACGACTAAGAAGGGGAACCCCATGGCCTTTGTGCAACTTGAGGATCTACGGGGCAGCATTGAGGTCATCGTCTTCCCCAGCGTCTACGAGAGGACTCGCGAGCTTTGGCAGGAAGACAAGATTCTGGTCGTCAAGGGCAGGGTGGACACAAAGGGCAGGGTGCCTAAGGTGATCTGCGAATCGGTTCAAGATTATCTGCTGATCAGCCGACCGATGGATGAAGAGAACTATCAGCCCAGTAGGCCCCGACACCTCCACATCACTATCCCCCGCACCAGGGAACAAGAGCAGGACATTGAGCGGCTGGGGAAGGTGCATAGCCTATTGCAGAGCTATAAGGGTGACGACCACTTCAGCCTCTATCTGGTCAGCGACGAGAAGCGAATACAGTTGGATTTCCCCAACGCCACTACCGCCTATTGCCCCACCCTGGAGGAGGCCCTGATCGAGATGCTGGGGGCAGGGGCGATAAGAGTAGAATAGCCAGATTCGTATCACTGTCATTCCGAGTAACCAAGTGACGAAGCAATCCCCTCGTGTGCTGGAGATTGCTTCGCTGCCCGCCACGCTGCGCTCGCGGCTTCGGCTCGCAATGACAAATCAAAGGAGGATGTTCGATGAAACCAGAAGTCGTAGCTACCAGGAAGGCCCCGGCGGCGGTGGGTCCTTATTCCCAGGCGATACGCGTTGGCGATTTTGTCTTCACCGCTGGCCAGTTGGCCATTGACCCAGCCACCGCCGAGTTAGTTGAGGGTGGGATCGAGGAGCAGACCCGCCAGGTGCTGAGAAACATCGCCGCTGTGCTGGAGGAAGCCGGCAGTTCCATAGACAAAGTGGCAAAGACCACGGTGTTTCTCAAGGACATGGGCGACTTCAAAGCCATGAACGAGGTCTATGGCGAGTTCTTTGCTAACGAACCGCCAGCTCGCTCAACCGTAGAGGTGGCGAACCTGGCCCTGGGAGCCTTGGTGGAAATTGACGCCATAGCAGTCGTAGGGTAGTGGGCGGCATAGAGTGCGCCTTGACGTACTTGAGCTTTTAGCATGGGGATTTCCATCCCCATGCGGGCCTGCAAAGGGAGAGCTGAGACTTCGGCGAGCCGTCGGCCCGAAGGCTCAGTCGAGCCGCCAGCGGCCTGGCAGGATCTCTCGCCAAATTGTGAACACCGAGGGTTTGCTTGCCTTTTAGCGCGAAAGTTGGTATAATATGAGAAAGCTTAATAAGGAAGATTTCTATGGAAGAAGAGGATGTCCTGTCGGTAGAAGAAAGGAGGGTCCCGGAGGCAGTCGAAGAACAGAACGTTGACTCTATGGAGCACGTCCCGGAGGGAGCCTACACTTTCAAGACCTTGCGTCGAGGTGACATTTTGGAGGGGAGGGTGGTGCGGGTCAGCCCTGAAGAGGTTCTGATCGATGTAGGTCAGAAATACGAAGGAACCATCTCCAGTCGCGAATTGGAGAGCATGGAACCAGCGGCCATCGAGGAGATACAAATCGGGGACGAGGTGCTGACCTATGTAGTAAACCCCGAGGACAAGAACGGTCGGATCGTCCTGTCCCTACGCCAAGCCGAGCTGGAGAAGGACTGGCAATCTTTAGAGAGGCTTTTCGAGGCTGAAGAGATTCTCGAGGGGACAGTGGCTGGCTACAACAAAGGAGGATTGATCGTCCAATTGGGTAAGGTGCGAGGCTTCGTGCCAGCCTCACAGGTAGTTGCTCTCCCCCGGCAGGACGAGGAACGGGCCCTGACTCCTGAGGAGCGCCGAGCAAAGATGGTTGGGCGGCAATTATTGCTCAAGATCATCGAATTGGATCGTCAGCACAACCGCCTGATCCTCTCCGAACGAGCCGCCAAGCGCCTATGGCGCAGGGAGCAAAAGACTCAGCTATTGGCCAAGCTTCAAGAGGGCGACATCTGCCACGGACAGGTTAGCAGCCTGTGCGACTTCGGCGCATTTGTTGATCTGGGAGGGGCCGACGGCTTGATTCATCTGTCGGAGCTTTCCTGGGGGAGGGTGTCTCATCCCAGTAAAGTACTCCAGGTAGGTGACGAAGTAGACGTCTACGTTCTGAACGTCGATCGTGAGAAGCGTCGCATTGGCCTTAGCCTCAAGCGTCTGCAGCCCGACCCCTGGAGCCAAGTTGAGGAGGAATACTCGGTGGGTCAGCTAGTGGAAGGCACCATCACCAAGCTGACTGGATTCGGGGCCTTTGCCCGACTAAAAGGAGATGAGATTGAAGGGCTGATCCACGTCTCAGAGCTATCGAACGACCACATCGCTCATCCCAAAGAGGTAGTCAGAGAAGGGGACACTCTCACCCTGAGGATCATCCGTCTCGACTCAGATCGCCGTCGCATGGGCCTCAGCCTAAAAAGGGTCGCTGAAGCTGAGTACGCTGACCTAGACTGGCGAGTGGAACGCGCCGCCATGCTTGAAGAAGAGGAGCACGAAGTCGAAGTAGAAAGCGAAGGCAAGGAAGAGAAACTGAGCGAGGTGGAGAGCGAAGGGGCAGAAGAGATCCAGGAAGCCGTTTCGGTAGCCGAGAGCGAAGCCCTTTAGTCTACTGAGTCCCTTTCAGCAGACGATAGCAGTGTATTCTCAGGCCATTAATAGTTTTTTTCAGTTGTCGACAGGCACTGTATGCTCAACGGGCAAGCCGAGCGAGTAGACGAGAGGGCATGTAGGATGGCTGACAAACTGGATAGGTTCACAAAGAGAGCCCGCCGTGTCCTGACCCTGGCTCAAGAGGAGGCCCAGCGTCTGCATCACGGCTACATCGGCACCGAACACCTACTGTTGGGCCTGATGCGCGAGAAGAAGGGCGTGGCTAGCAAGGTCTTAAAGGGCTTGGGTGTCAAGCCAAGACGGGTACAGGAGATGATCGAGAGGATCAGTGGGCCCAGCCGGCAGGCCTCATTCCGCAGGATCTACCTCAGTCCACGCACCAAACGGGTGATAGAGCTGGCTGTTGATGAAGCCCGGCGCCTGGGGCACCATTACATTGGCACCGAACACCTCCTCTTGGGGTTAGTGCGCCAAGGTGACGGTGTGGCTATCGATGTGCTGAGGAGCCTGGGTGTTAGCTTGGACAGGGTACGCACTGAGACCACGCGGGCCGTGATGAAGAACCCCGTCTATGCTGGGGGCGCAAGACAGGAGAGGAAGACCCCCCTCATTGATCAACTTGCTACCGATCTTACGGCCTTAGCCGAGGCGGGAAAGCTGGACCCCGTTGTCGGTCGGCAAACGGAGATAGAGCGAGTCATTCAAATCCTCTCGCGGCGGACAAAAAACAACCCGGCTCTCATTGGCGAGCCTGGGGTGGGTAAGACGGCTATCGTAGAGGGCCTGGCCCAGCGTATCGTGGCCGGTGAGACACCGGCACCCCTGCTCGACAAGCGCCTGATACAGTTGGATGTTGGCTCACTGGTAGCCGGCACCATATACCGTGGTCAGTTCGAAGAGCGGCTTAAACGGGTCATTGATGAAATCAAAAACTCAGATAGCATCCTCTTCATAGATGAAGTACACATGTTGGTTGGAGCAGGAGCTGCTGGTAGCTCCGTGGACGCGGCCAACATCCTCAAGCCGGCTCTGGCGCGGGGAGAGCTCCAGTGCATCGGGGCTACCACAGCCGATGAGTATCGCAGATACATCGAGAGCGACTCCGCTTTGGAACGGCGTTTCCAGCCCATCCTTGTCGAGGAGCCCACTGTCGAGGAGACCATTGACATCCTGCAAGGCTTAAAGGAGCGCTACGAGGCTCACCACAAGCTGAGGATATCCGACGAGGCCATCTACGTGGCCGCTCACCTGGCCGACCGCTACGTATCCGACAGGTATCTACCTGACAAGGCCATAGACCTCATTGACGAAACTGCCTCCCGGGTGCGCATGTATAAGGTTCCCCCGGCTACAGGCCTGAAGGAGACCTACGCCGATCTGAAGGCAGTGCGACGTCGAAAAGATAAAGCCATTGAGGACGGACAATACGAGGATGCAACGGAACTGCGCTACCTGGAGGTAGAGCTCCAAGAGAGCTTAAACCAGCTTCGCCTGGGCTGGGATTCCTCAGACGAGGGCCCGTCGGTCACTGCCGACGACGTGGCTGAGGTGATCTCTATGTGGACGGGCATCCCTCTCACCCGCATTGCCGGCGAAGAGACGGAGCGACTCCTGCAGATGGAGGAGGCCCTGCATGGAAGGGTCATTGGCCAGGACGAGGCTATCACGACCGTAGCTAAAGCTGTTCGCAGGGCACGAGCGGGCTTGAAGGACCCAAAGCGTCCCATCGGTTCCTTTATCTTCCTGGGGCCCACGGGCGTGGGCAAGACGGAGCTGGCCAAGGCCCTGGCCGAGTTCTTGTTCGGCAGCGAGGAGGCCCTGGTGCAATTAGACATGTCCGAGTTCATGGAGCGTCACAACGTGGCCCGCTTGGTAGGGGCTCCGCCAGGCTACGTCGGCTATGAGGATGCGGGGCAGCTTACCGAAGCCATCCGCCGTAGTCCCTACTCTGTTATCTGCTTCGACGAAGTGGAGAAAGCCCATCCTGAGGTCCTCAACATATTGCTTCAGCTTATGGAAGAGGGGCGTCTCTCCGACGCTAGGGGGCGACAGGTTGACTTCCGCAATACAATCATCATTATGACCTCCAACGTAGGAGCCCAGCTCATCAAGCGGGAAACAAGCCTGGGCTTCGCTGTGCCTCGTGACGAGGCTAGAGACGAAGAACAGGCCTACCAGGAGATGCGAGAGAAGCTATTAGCTCAACTCAAGAAGACTTTCCGTCCCGAATTCCTCAACCGGGTGGAGGGGATAGTCGTTTTCAAGGCTTTGACCAAGGAGGAGATCAAGCAAATCGTTACCCTGGAGCTGGACAAGATCAGGGAACGCCTGGACGAGCATCAGATAGAACTAAAGGCCGCCGACGCGGCCAAGGATTTCATGGCCCAGGAGGGTTACAGCACCGAGTTTGGCGCCCGGCACTTGCGGCGGGTCATCCAGCGTTTGGTCGAGGATCCTCTGTCCGAAAAGCTCCTGGCCGGTGAATTTCAGCCCGGCGACACTGTTGTCGTTGATCTGGAAGAGGACAAGATCAAACTGCGGGCCCTGGAAACGGCAGGGGTGAATCGTTAGAGTTTGGATAGGCAAAACGCAGGTGGACTCAAGGCTTTCTCACTCAGATGTGGACAAAAGTTCCCTCAGCCATTTTGCTGGAGTGATGGGATAGCGGAATGGCTAAAACGCGCACTCAATTCGTCTGCCAGCAGTGCGGCAGCACCTCGCCAAAATGGATGGGACGCTGCCCGGATTGCGGTGAATGGAACACCCTGGTAGAGACGATTGTGGAGAGCAAAGAGCGCTCTCCCCTTTCGTATGCCGTGCGGCGCAGCAAGCCCCAGCGTCTCTCGGAGGTGACAGGCGATGGCCTGGAGCGCGTGCAACTGCCCATGCCTGAATTCTCCCGCGTGCTGGGGGGTGGCATTGTGCCCGGCTCTCTGGTTTTGGTAGGAGGCGATCCGGGGATAGGCAAATCAACTCTCCTCCTGCAGGTCTCGGCCCTGATGGCTGAAACCATCGGCAAGGTGCTCTACGTTTCCGGCGAGGAGTCGGTGCGGCAGATGAAGATGCGCGCTCAGCGCCTGGGGCTCACCACTGACCAGCTCTATCTTCTGACGGAGACTAACCTGAACATCATCGTGGAGCACATCCAGGAGCTCGTGCCCAAGATGGTAGTCGTTGACTCCATCCAGACGGTTCACCTGGACGAGCTGAAGTCAACTGCGGGCAGCATCAGCCAGGTGCGCCAGTGTGCTTCTCGGCTGATGCAGGTAGCCAAGGGAGAGGGCATCCCTATCTTCCTCGTGGGGCACGTAACCAAGGCGGGCGCTATTGCCGGGCCTAAGGTCTTAGAACACATAGTAGATACGGTGCTTTATCTGGAAGGAGATCGTTTTCACGCCTATCGCCTGCTTCGCAGTGTCAAGAATCGCTTCGGGGCAACCTCGGAAGTGGGCGTCTTCGAGATGGGAAGCCAGGGGCTGATCGAGGTGGCCAATCCCTCTGAAGCTTTCCTGGCTGAGCGGCTGCCCAACGCGGCTGGCTCCACCATAGCCGTCACTTTGGAGGGCACACGCCCTCTCCTGGTGGAGATCCAGGCCTTGGCCAGCACCACCAGCTTTGGCCTGCCACGGCGGACGGCCAACGGAGTAGACTTCAACCGCTTGCTCCTCCTGGTGGCCGTGCTCAACAAGCGGGTGGGGGTGCGGCTCTTTGATCAAGATGTCTTCGTCAATGTGGTGGGCGGTCT
>JAUWYT010000322.1 GCA_030615705.1 Chloroflexota bacterium | reverse complement strand
ATGGATTTGGGTAGCACCAAGGCCAGGATCGTCCAAGCTATGGAAGCGTTGCCACCCCACCTCCAAGCCGTCGGCGGCCACCCCATGTGTGGCAAGGAGGCGTCGGGGATCGAAGCTGCAGGGGGCGACCTCTACGAGGGGGCGACCTTCGTGCTCACTCCCCTTCGACGGGCCCCTGGTCCTTTGGCCCCAGGGACAAAGGGCTCAGGACAAGCCCTGCGGCGGACCAGTCCGGAAGTGCTAATGCTAGCCAGGAACTGGTCAAGGCCGTCGGTGCGCAGCCCTTGTTGATGGACGCCGTGCGCCATGACCGCCTGGTGGCGGCTGTCAGCCACCTTCCCTATCTCCTGTCGGTTGGCTTGGTGGCCACCACCGAGGAGGTAGCAGCGGAGGACGAGCTGGTCTGGGAACTGGTCGCCAGCGGCTTTCGGGACACCTCGCGCCTGGCAAGCAGCGACGTTACCATGATGCTTGACATCCTGGTCACCAACCGCCAGGCGGTGGGAGAGACGTTGTCCCGCTTCGCCGATCAACTCAACGCCATCGCCCACCTGCTAGAGGCGAGCGACGAGGAGGGATTGCGAAGTTCAATGGAGCAAGTGCGAAAGAGGCGAGAAGGGATATTTCGATGAGGGCGATGGTTAAAAAAGCTAAGGGCCTGAGTGGTCGGGTCAAAGTCCCCGGCGACAAATCCATTTCTCATCGCGCTCTGCTGCTAGGTGCGATAGCTGAAGGCAGAACGAGGATCCGGAATTTCCTACCAGCGGCCGATTGCTTGGCTACCTTAGTTTGTGTGCGAGCGCTAGGTATCGAGGTAGAGAGGCTATCCGAGACGGAGTTGATCGTGCAGGGACAAGGCTTGCATGGTTTGATGGAGCCAAAACACATCCTGGACTGCACTGGTTCGGGTACAACCATGCGCTTGTTGGCGGGGATTCTGGCTGGCCAGCCTTTCTATAGTGTGCTGACGGGAAACGAGCAGCTCCGCCGACGGCCCATGGACCGCATTGTCGAGCCCCTGAGACGGATGGGGGCAACTGTGTTAGGTCGCGACGATGGCCGTCTGCCTCCCTTGACCATCCTCGGCGGAAATTTACACGGTATCGAGTACAGGTTGCCCGTAGCCAGCGCTCAGGTGAAGTCGGCTATTTTACTGGCGGGCCTCTACGCCGATGGCCCAACGGTGATTCATGAGCCAGGCCCTGCCCGCGACCACACCGAGCGGATGCTGGCTGTCATGGCCAAAGGTCAAATTCTAAACTTCAAACTTCAAACCTCAAACTTCAGAGTTCAAGGGTCAAAGTTATCCTCTCTGGACATCGTTGTGCCGGGGGATATCTCCTCGGCAGCTTACTTCATCGCTGCCGCTTGCCTCGTGCCCGGGTCGGAAGTTGTTATCGAAGGCGTCGGCGTTAACCCCACCCGCACAGGCTTTTTGGACGCGCTGAGGGAGATGGGAGCGGATATCGTGGTAGAGAATCAACAGGAGGTCAGCGGCGAGCCGGCAGCCGAGGTCGTTGTGCGGGCACGGGGCGGGCACGGGGTTCCGCCCCTAAGGGGCATAGAGGTGAGTGGTGATCTGGTGCCCAGGATGATTGACGAGTTCCCCATCTTGGCTGTAGTTGCCAGCCAGGCGCGGGGAACGACAGTGGTGGGCGATGCGGCGGAGCTGCGAATTAAGGAGACGGATCGTATTGCGAATACCGCTGCTGAACTGCGCAAGTTGGGAGCATGCATCGAGGAGCGGCCCGATGGCTTCGTGGTGGAAGGACCGACGCGACTGGTGGGAACCCAGGTCAATAGCCACGGCGATCATCGCTTGGCCATGTCCCTGGCCATAGCAGGCTTGGTAGCCGAAGGGGAAACAACAATCGAGGGAGCGGAATGCATCGCAGATTCATTCCCAGGCTTCGAGAAGATATTGAGAGTTCTAAGTTCAAAATGAATCTAGGACACAGATCTGCACAGATGAAAAGGAAAAAACTGCGAAAACCTGTGTCAATCTGTGTCCCATGAATTAAAGGAGAGCGGGCCATGCTGCTGAATATCAATGGCCAGACGAAGCTCGTAGGGTTGATAGGTTATCCCGTCGAACATAGCCTCTCGCCAGCCATGCACAATAGCGCCTTTGCCGCGCAAAACAGGAACTGGTGCTACGTGCCCTTGCCTGTGCTTCCTGAGCGATTGGGGGAAGCAGTTGCTGGCCTGCGAGCTCTGAGCTTCGTTGGGGCCAACGTCACTGTGCCTCACAAAGAGGGGGTGATGTCCTATCTAGACGATGTCGCACCAGAGGCGCGAGCTATCGGGGCGGTCAATACCATCGTGTCGCGCGGGGGACAGGGCGAGCTCATCGGCTACAACACCGACTGGCAGGGCTTTCGGGCTGCCTTAAGCGAGGGCAGCTTCGACTCTCAGGGCAAGCGGGCTGTAGTTCTGGGAGCTGGCGGCGCAGCCAGGGCTGTAATCTACGCCCTGGCCCAGGCCGGGGCCCAGGTGACCGTCCT
>JAUWYT010000060.1 GCA_030615705.1 Chloroflexota bacterium | reverse complement strand
CCTACCTCTCTATTTCCTCCTTCTGCGCTCCTGGATCGTGCTTGTCGGGCCGAGTGCCTGGGCAGCTCGGTTCCTCTCTGCCCTGCTGAGCACCCTTAGTGTGCCTCTGCTCTATCAGCTTGGGCATCGTCTGGCCAGCTCCGTGGTAGGGCGGCTGGCTGCTCTGATCATAGCCCTGAGCCCTTTTCTCATCTATCACGCCCAGGAGGCCCGTATGTACGCCCTGATCCCCTTCCTGGGGCTTCTGTCTACTTATCTTTTGCTTCGCCTGCTGGAGGGCGATACTGACAATGCCGCCAGTCGTCTCCTCTGGCTGGCCTACCTCGTCATCACTGCCGCAGCTCTCTACACTCACTACTACGCCGTGTTCATCCCCTTCTTTCAGATCTTATTCATCTTCGTGCGGGTGCGGACATACAAGCCCTTTATGCTTCGCTGGCTGCTAGTTGAGGGGGGCCTCCTGCTCCTCTACGTTCCCTGGCTGGCCCTCGCAGGCCGCAGGCTGCCTGCCTCGGTAATGGGCAAGATAAAATATGAGCAGGATGTCTCCCTGGGATTGCTCTCCTTCCTCGACCGGTACCTGCGCAGAATCAGCCTCGGCTACTTGGGTAGTAGTCCGACCCTACTCTACGCTGTCTTCATTCTGTTGGCTCTCCTGGGGATCTGCCACTGGTGGCGAAAAGGTTTGGGGCACAAATCTAGCCTCGCCCTCATGCTGCTCTACCTGGGCTTGCCTTTACTTGGAGGCTGGCTCATCAACCTCCGCTTCCCTTTCGATGGTTTCCCCCGCCTCCTGGCTTTCGCCGCGCTGCCCTACTACCTGCTGGCGGCGGCCGGGCTGGAGGGGCTGTGGCGCCGCTCGACCCTCTTGGGTGGGGCAGCTCTCGTATTGATGATGGGCGCCAGCGGCTCGGGCCTTGCCCTCCACTACGCCACCCTCGGCCACCCTGAGATGGGCCTTTTCGAGATGGAGGACTACCGCCCCTTGATCACCCGGGTTGAGAGTCTGGCTCACCCTCGAGACGCTGTTATCTGTGATTTCCCCTGGCAGGCCGGCTACTTCCAGAGCTACTACCGGGGAGAGTTGCCTCGTCTTTACCTCCCGCCTGGCAGGGCCTGGGCCGCCGACCCGACCTGCATGGGGCGCGATTTAGATCAGTTAATGGCCGAGCATAGGCTGATCTGGTACCCTGCTTATCAGGCTCTTGGAGGAACGAGGGGGCGAAACATTGAGAAATATCTTAGCCGAGAGTACCACCTGGCCCTGGATGAGTGGTATGGCTACACACGGCTGCTCCTCTACGCCGGCCCAAAGGTGACTGAGGAGATACAGCACTCACTGGAAATCGAGTTAGGCAATCAGATACGGCTTCTGGGTTATAGCTTGCAGGCTGAGGAGGTGCCGGCAGGGGAGGTCCTATCCTTGACCCTCCACTGGCAAGTCCTGGATAGGATCGAGAAGCGGCATAAGGTCTTTGTCCACCTTCTAGATGCGCAGGGGCAGGTCGTGGCTCAGCGGGACGCCGAGCCAGGTGGTGGCGCACGCCCTACCATTACCTGGCGGGTCGGCGAGGCGCTGGCCGATAACTACGGTGTGCTGGTCCCATCTCATGTACCGCCGGGCGAGTACCAGATCGAAGTTGGGATGTACGATCTAGAGACCATGCAACGGATTCCCGCCTTCGATGAGCAAGGAACCCGCTTGCCCAGCGACCGAATACTGTTGGGTAAGGTGCGAGTGGACTGAGGACTGAGGACTTAGGACTATGGACTGGGGACTTGGGACTATCAAACGACATTGGGCCATGACTAGCATCATAGTTGCTTTCATCACTTTGAGTGCCACCTACAGTGTAGTCACGCCAATCTTCGAAGCCTCCGACGAGCTGTGGCACTATCCCTTCGTCAAGCACCTGGCGGACGGTAACGGGCTGCCTGTGCAAGATCCCGATGCTGATCAGCCCTGGCGACAGGAGGGCAGCCAGCCTCCTCTGTACTATGCCCTGAGTGCCTTGTTTACCTTCTGGATCGACACCAGCGACGCCTACGAGGGCGTACAGGGCCATCCGCCCCTATTATGGTACAACCCCCACGTGGACAATGGCCTCGTGACCGCCGATGGCAACACCAATCTAGTCGTCCACTCCCAGCAAGAGGCTTTCCCCTGGCACGGGACGGCCCTGGCCGTTCATCTTTTACGTCTCCTCTCTGTGTTGATGGGAGCGGCCACAGTACTCCTAAGCTACTTGATCGCTCTGGAAGTATTCCCTGGACGCGAGGACTTAGCCCTCGGCGCTGCGGCCGTCAACGGTTTCACTCCCATGTTCTTATTCATCAGCGGCGCAGTCAACAACGACAACCTGGTGGTCCCCCTGTGTTCATTGGCTTTGCTTCTTATGATCCGTCTGGTGCGCAGCAACAAATCACAAATCACAAATCACAATTGGTCATTGGTCATTGGTCATTTGTCATTGGGATTTGTCCTTGGACTGGCGGCGCTGACGAAGGAGAGCGCGTTGGGGTTGTTCCCACTGGCCCTACTGGCCGTCGCCGCCCGCATCTGGCGCCAGCACCGCGTCCTGAGCTTGTCGAAGGGCCGCAACACTCCACTCCTTAAGCGTTTTGGTTTGGTCATTGGTCATTGGTCATTGGTCATTCTTGCGGCTTCAGCCGTCAGCGGCTGGTGGTACTGGCGCAACTGGCGTCTCTATGGCGACCCGCTGGGGTGGAACGTGTTCCTGGACATCCTTGGTCGGCGTCACCCTCCCGCCACCCTCCACCAGTTGTGGGGGGAAAGAGAGGGCTTCGCTATGTCTTACTGGGGGCTGTTTGGCGGGGTGAACGTGCCCATGGACGCCTGGGTCTACCGCCTGCTGAATCTCCTGGCCATAGTAGCTGCCCTTGGCGTTATCATCTTCTTGGTCCGCAGGCTGATTCGAGACAGACTGCGGCCAGAAGGCTGGATGGAAGT
Source organism: Chloroflexota bacterium (assembly GCA_030615705.1). GTDB lineage: Bacteria > Chloroflexota > Anaerolineae > VGOG01 > VGOG01 > JAUWYT01. Next base: position 4,936 of record JAUWYT010000060.1, on the reverse strand, counting down.
AGTAATCCTGTTGGCTTGGCCCAGCATCGTGTTCGTATCCTTGATCCGCTGGGCGCTACAGACTTGGTCCTCCCAGGGGCGGCTGGTCTTTTCAGCCATCTCGGCCCTTTCGATCTTGCTCTTCCTGGGACTGAGCCAGTTCGTGCCCCGACGCTACACCAAAGTGTTGACCTGCCTGATAGCCGGCCTGATGTTTGTCATCGCCGCCATCACCCCCTTCCGTTACATCGCACCAGCCTACGCCAAACCACCTCTCCTCTCGTCGGAAGAGATCGAGGCCATCCCGAACCGTCTCGATATCTCCTTCAGTGGAGTGGTGAAACTCCTGGGCTATGATCTGCCAGTAACCAATACCCAGTATCCAATATCCAGTACCCTGATGCCCGGAGATTCCCTCACCGTCACCCTCTATTTACAATCCCTGACCAAGATGAGCCAGGACTACAGCGTCTTCGTCCACTTGCTGGATGAAAACGAACTCATAGTCGCTCAGCGAGATATGTACCCAGGTCAGGGCCTCTACCCCACTAGCCTCTGGTCAATCGGAGACGCCATCGCCAACCGCTATGTCCTCCTCCTGCCAGAGACAGCCTTCGCCCCCAACCAAGCTCAACTGGAGGTGGGTCTCTACAACTTCGCCACCGGGGAGCGCCTGTTGGCCTACGGACCCAACGGAGAGCCCGTGGGTGACAACGCCCGCTTTCAGGAAATCAAGATCATGCCCCGAGCGGCTCGATTGAGCCCCGCCCTGAGCGGGACGAAGGGCTCGCCGAAGTCTGAAGCAGAACTACCTAACCCTGTCAATTTCAATTTCGGGAATAGGATCGCCCTTATCGGATACGACATGGACCGACGAACGGCCTCGCCTGGTGAGACCACCCACCTGACCCTCTACTGGCAGGCCCTGGCCGAGATGGAAGAAGATTATGTCGTCTTTGTCCACCTTCTATTGGGGAAAGACCAAATCTGGGCCAGCGTGGACAGCCAACCGCTAGATGGCGCTGCTCCCACCTCCACGTGGCAGTCGGGACAGATCATTGAGGACAGATACCAGCTAACCACCGAACCCGATACTCCGCCAGGCGCCTATGAGATCGAGGTAGGGCTTTACCTACCCCAGGCTGGGAAGCGCCTGTGCATCCTGGGCTCAGAGGGGCGCCTGCTGGGTGATCGCGTCCTGCTGAGCAAGGTGCGGGTGAAATAGTCCTAAGTCCGGGGTCCGATCTCTGTTTCCGACTATGCATCTCGGACTTTGGACTATGGAGACTGGGAACTTCAGATTATGGACTTCAGACCTCAGACCATTAGACGACATTGGGCTATAGCTCTCGTCCTGGCGGCCTTCTTCGCCCTGGGCATCGCCTACGACGTGGCAACGCCCCTCTTCGAGAAGCCCGACGAGATATGGCACTATCCTTACGTCAAGTACCTGGCCGACGGGCAAGGCTTGCCGGTGCAAGACCTTGCCCGAGCCCAGCCTCTGATGAAGCAAGAGAGCACCCAGCCTCCTCTTTATTATGCAACGGCGGCCCTGGCCACCTTCTGGATTGAGGATGACGATTGGCAGGATCTAGTATGGCTCAATCCCTTTTGGGGTTATGACGCCCTCGGCACGGTCAACGACAACAAGAACCGAGTTTTTCACACCAACGCGGAACGCTTCTCCTACGCAGGAGCAGTTTTGGCCATTCGCACAGCTCGCCTGGTATCGGTAATCTGGGGGGGAATAACTGTCTTGGCCACCTACCTGATTGCCCTGGAGCTATTCCCGGCAGGGCGTTCTTTTGCGGCTGGCGCAGCAGCCCTAGTTGCGTTCAACCCTGAGTTCATTTTCATCGGGAGCGCAGTCAGCAACGACAGCACGGTGTCCGCACTTTGCACACTGGCTCTTTGGCTCATGCTCCGCCTGGTCAGGAGAGGCGTCTCAATTCGCCGCCTGGTCTGGCTGGGGCTGATAGTGGGCTCAGCCCTCATCACGAAAGTAAGTGCCCTGGCACTAGTGCCTGTTGCGGTCGTGGCAATCGCCATAGCTGCCTGGTCTAACAGAGAGGTGCCCGGCACTTTTGGGCGTGATCTTAGCAAGTTTCTGCTGAAAAAGTGCCGTCTTGGGCAAATTCTCAAGTGCCGGGCACCTGATGGATGGACTTTCCTCAGGGGATGCATAATTATCTTTGGTGTTGTGGCCATAGTAGCGGGATGGTGGTATACTCTCAATTGGCAACTGCATGGCGACCCCTTGGGCCTGCGGATCCACCAAGAGATCGTCGGGCCCGGCAGGCCAAGACTTACCCTGGCCGAGTTGATCCACGAGCTCTCTCAGATGGAGCTCTCCTTCTGGGCGGCCTTCGGCTGGGGCAATGTCCACGCCCCCCCTTGGATCTATACCGTTCTGCGAGTTGCGGTGCGCCTCGGCGCTCTAGGGCTGTTAATCATGGCCATCGGAGAGCTGAACAAGGCCAAACTAGAACGCCCCACCCGGCTAGGCCTAGCCCTGCTTCTTCTATGGGGCCTTCTGGTCTTCGCGGCCCTGCTGCGATGGCTGCAATGGATCTTCGCTCCCTCCGGCCGACACCTCTTCCCGGCTATTTCGTCCATCATCATCCTGCTTTTGCTGGGGTTGTTACAACTCGTCCCCGGCCGTCTACGAGGAAAGGCTCTGGCCCTACTGGCGGGGGCGATGTTCGTGTTCGCCAGCATCTGTCCCTTTGCCTACATCGCGCCGGCCTATGCCAGGCCCTCCTTGCTCTCAGAAGCTGCAATCGAGGCTATCCCTCACCGCCTCGGTGTAGTCTTTGAAGGGAAGATGAAACTTCTGGGCTATAATGTGCAAGTTTGCAAGTCTGCAGGTGAGCAAGTTGCCAATGTGCCACTTGCTCACCTGCAACCTGCCTCTTGCGACTTGCCTCTTGCAACTTGCCTCTTGCACCCCGGCGATTCCCTCGCCCTCACTATCTATTGGCAATCCCTGGCCAAGATGAACCAGGACTACACTGTCTTCGTTCACCTGCTGGACGAGAATGATCTCATCCTGGCCCAAAGGAACACCTTCCCAGGGCTGGGCAGCTTTCCTACCACTCTGTGGCAGGTCGGCGATGCCATCGCTGACACTTATACCTTGGCGCTGCCGGAGACGACCTACGCCCCTAGTTCGGCTCAACTGGAGGTCGGGCTTTTCGATTTTGCGACGGGTGAACGGTTACTCGTGCACGGGCCTCGGGGGGAACCTGTGGGCGATAACGTGCGCTTCCAGGAAATCGAGGTCTTGCCAAGGTCCGAAACCGGCCTGCCTAACCCAATACACATCAACTTCGAGGGCAGAGTCGCTCTGGTGGGTTATGACATGGACCGGAGAAAGGCTTGGCCGGGTGAAGCAATCCACCTTACCCTGTACTGGCAAGGTCTGGCCGAGATGAAGGACGATTACACTATCTTCGTCCATCTCCTGAGAGAAGGGCATCAGATCTGGGCGGGAGCGGATCGCCAACCGCAGGGCGGCACTGCACCTACCTCCACCTGGAGCGCAGGGCGGGTCGTCGTGGACAAATATGAGCTAGTCATCGAGCCCGACGCCCCTCCCGATGTCTACGAGGTCGAGGTGGGGCTCTACCTGGCCGAAACCGGGGAACGCTTAGACATCCTCGACCAAGAGGGCCGGCTGATGGGCAACCGCATCCTGTTGAGCAAGGTGCGGGTGAAGTAGAGCTCAAAGTTCGTGGGGACTTGGGACTTGTGACTTGGGACTTGGGACCTGGGACTATCAGACAACACTGGGCCATCGCCCTCATCCTGACTACGTTTATCGCCCTGGGCTTTGTCTATAGCCTAGTCACGCCCATCTTCGAGGCGCCTGATGAAATCTAAAACTGTTCTTTCATCAAGCGCCTCGCCGATGGTAAAGGTCTGCCGGTACAGAGTCCTGAAAACGCGGGATTGTGGAAGCAGGAGGGCAGCCAGCCGCCTCTGTATTACCTAATCGGAGCATTGGCCACCTTTTGGATAGACACTAGCAAGGCGGAGGATTTGCTCTAGTACAACCCCCAGGCCAACATCGGCACACCCCTGGATCCAGGTAACAAGAACGTGATCGTGCATACCCAGAGAGAAAGCTTCCCCTTTCAGGGCACAGCTTTGGCGGTGCACCTCATCTGTCTGCTATCGGTCCTTTTTGGAGCTGGCTCAGTGTCGCTAACTTATAGAATCGCCTTGGAGATGTTTCCCCATCAGAGGCGACTCGCCCTCGGGGCGGCAGCCATCAACGCCTTCATCCCTCAATTTCTGTTCATCAGCGGAGCCGTCAATAACGACAGCCTGGTGATCCTTCTCTCCTCACTGGCCTTGCTCCTCATAATCCGCCTGTTGCACAATGTCTCAATGACCAAATCCCAATTCCCAATTGGTCATTGGTCATTGTTGGGTTTCGTCCTAGGATTGGCCTGCCTGTCCAAGCTAACCAGCCATGGTCTCTTAGTCTTGACAGCCATCATCCTAATCATAGAAGCCTGCCGCGGCCGGTCACCGAGGCCGCTAGTCGGGCGTATGATCACCCCTACCGTTGCTCTGGCGGTAGGTGGCTGGTGGTATATCAGGAATTGGACCCTTTACGGGGACCCGACCGGCTTGAACATGATGTTAGCCGTGGTTGGCCGCGGTAGCCCACCATCAAATCTGCCGGGCTTATGGGGCGAGTTCCGGGGACTCCGGATGTCTTTCTGGGCCCCATTCGGCTGGTTCAGCATCCTGGTTGCGCCCGCGGCCTACGTCATCCTGGACGCTGTGAGCCTACTCGCCCTGGCGGGCCTGGCAGTTTGGTTCGTGCAGCAGCGGAAGAAGAGGTCGGGAGGATCTGCGCTTAGATCGCCAAGTGTGTTAATCCTCTGGCTGGCCATCGTCTTCCTGGGCTTAGTTCGTTGGACATGGATAACGCCAGGTGTCGTCC
>JAUWYT010000084.1 GCA_030615705.1 Chloroflexota bacterium | reverse complement strand
ACTGCCTGGCGGCGGTGATGGTCAACCACGCTATTGTTGGCAATGCGAAAGAGCCAGGCAAGGAAAGATTTCTCTCCACGCGAGCGGCAGGAGCGGATCGCCTCTACCATTTTCAAAAAGACATCATTGGTGAGATCCTCGGCGTCCTGGTCATTGCTGACCCGATAGTAAATATAGCTATAGACATCTCTGTAATAGAGCTCGCAAAGCTTGGCTAATGCCTGATGCTCGTAGCGCTTAGCTCTCTCAACAAGGGTTAACGTATCGCTCTTCTTCGGCAAAAGATGACTCCTTGCCAATAGTATAGACGCACCAATCGTCAAAAAGATACGGGCAAATATCGGTCGGCTCGTCTTGCTGGTTAAGGTCGATAAGCAGGGAAAGGTGGCAGTCTCGACCGCCACCCTCCTTGCTGGCTGCGCCCTAGTGCTATTTCACGCTGTCATTGCGAGGAGCCCTTCGGCAGCCCTTCGATACGCCTGCGGCTACTCAGGACAGGGCTCGCAATGACACACCTAATTCACCTCTATCCTGGCACTTCGAGCGTCGGGTGGGCCTGTATCCCCAAGAGGAGCACAATCGTTAGGACCAGTCCGCTGCCCAACAGGCAGCCGCTCATCTTGCCCAGAGCTGACCCCAGCTCGGTCCGGGCCTCTTCGATGCCCCTCTCCCTCAGCCATTCGGCGATGCTTCCCTCAAAGAAGCCAGCGATCCCGTCAGTCACGGCGTCGCCAATGGCGCTGCCGACGATGGCCCCCAGGACGCCAAACGTCTGTGCCCCTGCCAGGGCAGCGATCATCAGCAGCCTCGTATCCAACGCTCCGAAGACGATATCGGGGATCAATCGCCTCAACTCCAGCCAGTTCAGACGGGCACCCGCCATGGGAACGAAGCCCAAGAGGAAGATGACAGGGCCGACCAGCAACCCCCTTCTAAGCGCAAAGTACCCGATTGCCACAACGATGATTGATACCAAAGTGGTATTGGCTACGTTGGATACAGTCTTCATGCTATTAGCTCTTTCTTGGTTGATTCACCCACGAGCACTCCGCCGGGGGGCAGGTCACGGCGCGGAGCGATGATCACCCCGCCACCACCAGCCCCGCTGGCTTCCCCAGGCTCCTGCTCGCCCATCTCCTTATAGCTCGGCTGCTCCATAAGGGCCAAGAGCGTCTCCAACTCGACGGGGCTGATGGCATAGCTCTCGGCGCGTTCCAAGATTCGCTGGGCGAGGGCCTTTTGGATCAGGGTTTCCAGCTCTTGCCCACTGTGAAACGGCGTCCAGTTCACTTGTGCATCGCTGATGAAGACTCTAGCGGCTGGAGTGCGGGCCGTCTCTTCTTTGAGGAAAGCCAATGTGGTCTTCCGTACCCGCCGGGCGGTGATCAGTTCCAAGCCCACGGGTGCTCTGATGTCTGTGCCGAGGAGCAGCACGTAGAAATCACAAGCCCGAACGGCCTCCAGAGCTGGAGCCAGAGGTGCACCTCGTTTTGGCGTCCGCTTGATGGTCCAGCCCAGGGAAACCGGCAGTCGGGCCACTGCCTGGCCGATGATCTCCCGTTCGGCCTCCAGGTCGGGGCCAGCGCTGACAAACAGCCGCAGTCGCTCTGCCATCTTCAATCCTCGCCTAGCCCTCTTCTATCACTGCCATGGGAAAGGCAAACCTTAGGCCCGCCTGCCTCTCAGCCTTTCCCTGGCCTCCCGGCAGTAGGGGCACTCGCTGCCACTGTACTCTCGCCCGCACGTTCCACAAGTCTTTACGGCCGGTTCTTGCTCTTCCCCGATCACGGCAGTGATCAGAATCAGCTCTCGGCCCTCATATCTGGCCAGCCAGTCCCTCAGATGAATATCTCCCACGGCCCACCCTCTTTCTTCGTCGAGGCGCTGGAGAGCGCCGCGCAGCACGCCGGCTCCCATCTCGTGGGCTCTGATAGCTAGCTCCTGGACACTGGATTTCGGAATAGCCATGCCACGGGTCTCCTTCTCAAATGTAGGGGCGCGGCCCTGCATCTGCCCCCGATGGGGTGTCATCAACCCGCATTTCCTACCTTCATTGGGGCGACCGCAAGAGTGGCCCCTACCATCAAGACGATACGCCGTGATTATAGCTACTTTCATCTGAATTGGCAAACCTGAAGCGGATTGCTCTTAGCGGTATTGTGTGCTATCATTCCAGGGGGCTACAAAGTGAAAAAAGTGTGAGCCCCCAGCGCGTCTTTGTCACGACGATCGGGGAATGATATAATTGAAGCTACCCTTCGACGAGCTCAGGACACCGCCCTTCGACGAGCTCAGGACACCGCCTGAAGAGGAAAGGGAATGAGAAGCAAATTTGCCCTGCTTGCGTTGGGATTGGTTCTGTTTGCAATGGTATCCTCTCTTGTCCTGGCTCAAGAGGGGATAACTGTCACCGCCAATACTTACAGGTACAGCTTTTCCAAGGAAATCGTGTTTCGTCTGATGGCCGAGAGCAGCAGCGAGATCAACGCGATTACCTTAACATACAGGGTGGGCGATGAGCCCGTCACCAACCGCGCCTATCCTGAGTTCAACCCTGCCCAAAAGGTGGAGGCCGAATACGTCTGGCGATTGCAGCGGGGAGAAATCCCTCCTGGCTCCGACATAGAATACTCCTGGCGGATAGAGGATGTGGCTGGCAACGCTCTGGAGACCGAGCTCATCACTTTCACCTACATGGACGATCGCTTCACCTGGCAGAGCCTGGCCGAGGGGAAGGTCATCCTGTATTGGTACGACGCTGACCAGACCTTCGGTCGAAGGCTTCTGAGCAGCGCCGTGGAATCCTTGGCCCGTCTGGAAGAGAATGTGGGCGTGGAGTTGGAAAAGCCCGTCAAGGTCATCGTCTACCAGAGCAAGGCCGACATGCAAGAGGCCCTCATCTCGCGGGGCACGATCTTCGAGGAACAGATAATCACCCTGGGCACAGTAGTGGCTCCGGACACCGTGCTCCTGCACGGCACCCACCGGGATGCGGACAGGACCATCGCTCATGAGCTGACCCACGTCGTCGTCGGTTTGGCTACCGAGAACCCTTATAGCGAGATCCCCGCCTGGCTAAATGAGGGGCTAGCCATGTATAATGAGGGGGAACTGCGGGGCAGCAACGCTGAGGCCCTGGAGGAGGGCATCCGCGAGAACACCCTCATCTCAGTCCGCTCCCTCACGGCACTCACCGGCAAGCCTGCTGAGGTCAACCTTTTCTATGGCCAGGTCTACAGCCTGATCGACTTCCTGCTCAAAACCTATGGCAAGGAGAAGATGAGTGAACTGCTGAAGGTCTTCAAGCAAGGCCGCCTTCCCGATGATGCCCTGATGGAGGTCTACGGCTTCGACCAGGACGAGCTGGACGCCCAATGGCGCGAGAGCATTGGCGCGCCGCCGCGGGGCGAGGTAGGAGAGAGGGTTACGCCGAAGCCTCCAGAAGCGAAGAAGCCAGCAGGAGGTATCTGCTGGGGGGCGCTACCAGGGCTGACCCTGGCGATCCTGTCTTTGTTGCTTAAGTTTCGGCTGGGCTTCCATTGATGCTGTCGCTCCTGGCCAAAATCTGAGCCAGGGCACGGGTCGAAGCTAGGGGAGATATACGATGGTGAGAGAACGGAAGGAAGAAGTCTATCGGCGAGTGACGGACGAGATTAGGGCAACCTTAGAGGGAGAGAGGGACTTGATCTCGTCAATGGCCACCATTGCCTGTCTCCTGCATCACAGCCTCGATTACTTCTTTTGGACGGGGTTCTATCGAGTGGTAACGCCGGGGGAATTGCTCATCGGGCCCTATCAAGGGACCCTGGGCTGCTTGCACATCAGCTTCGATCGAGGAGTATGCGGCGCCGCTGCTGGCAGAGGGGAGACCATCATTGTGCCAGATGTCCACCAGTTCCCGGGGCACATCGCCTGCGACCCCAGCTCCAAATCAGAGATCGTCGTGCCCGTTTTCAACGACAGGGATGAGTTGATAGCCGTTCTGGACGTGGACAGTGCTGAATACGATGCCTTCGACGAAGTGGACAGAAGGCATCTGGAGGAAATCGTCACCTTCTTGCGAGACAAAAGGTAAGATCGGAGCGCAATCGAGTGGAGGATCTCTGCGACCGGGAGCAAATCGTGGTACCACGTCTGTGCAGCGGGTAGGGCTTTCTCGTGTCAGCTCCTCGTGACAGCCTCTAATACTTGGCGGAAATTCCACGTCCAGGTTGGGGGATCACGAGAGGCCTTTCTCCTTGATGATTTGAAACCGATCGAAGTCTCTGACCACCACGGTTTTGGGAAAGACGGCTTTGGCCTCGGCCAGGATGGCCTCCTCAGAGTAGCGCCGGGAGATATGGGTCAGGTACAGTTGCCTGACTCCCGCTTGGCGGGCCAAGGTTGCCGCTTCGGTAGCCGTAAGGTGGCCGTATTCCCTGGCCAGCTTCTCCTCTTTCGATAGATAGGTAGCCTCGATGACCAAAGCGTCAGCATTACTTGCCTCTTCTATCAAGTTGTTGATACGGGCTGCATCGCCCACGAAGACCAGCTTAGCCCCGGGGACGCGAGGGCCCAGCACCTGGTCGGGATGCACCACCGTACCATCAGCCAGAGTCACGGTTTCTCCCTGGACTAAGCGGCTTCGCTCTGGTCCGGCTGGCACTCCCACGGCATCGGCCTTATCAACTAGAAAGGGGCGCCTCTCTTTCTCCCGAAACGTATAGCCGAGACAGCCTGGCCCGCGATGGATGACTGCGAAGGCCGAGAGCTCAAAGGTGTCGTCTTCCATCAGGATCCCTGGCTCTATTGGTATCAGATCAATCTGTAGAGGCGGCTTTACTCCGCGAAACACTACTCCGAAGATGAGGTCCCTGACCCGTTCCAGGGCCCAGCTTCCCCCGTAGATCTCCAACTTCGGGATAGCGTCCCAACGGCTGAAGGTGGACGCCAGACCTCCCAGACCCAGGATGTGATCTAGGTGGCCGTGAGTGAGGAGGATCTTGTCCAACCGCTTGAACCCAAGGCCGCTTCTGAGTAGTTGTCGCTGCGTCCCCTCGCCACAGTCTATGAGGAAACGGTACTCCTTGTGCAGGACCATACTGGCCGTCAGATTCCGCTTGATCGAGGGAGCTGAGGCAGAGGTGCCAAGAAAGATTATCTCGAACATTGAATGAGTCCTTTGCCTTCACCTAAGGCATCAAAAACGCTGAGGCCTTACCTTGACTTCAGCAACCTTTATTCAACTTCGACATTTTACCACAGGGGCAACTTTTGGTCAACCTCTACTTCGGCTCAGCTCAGTACAAGGCTTGACGAGATGCCCTTACCTATGGTATATTATCCCAAAAGTAGAAAAGGAGAAAAAGATGAAGACCGAATCCTTCCGAGGCAGAGATTTCCTCACCCTCCTGGATTACACCAGAGAGGAAGTGGAGACCATCCTGGATGTGGCCCTGGACCTCAAACGCCGCTTCGCCCTGGGCGAGCCCCACGATCACCTGCTGCGGGCTAAGACATTGTTCATGATCTTCTACAACCAGAGCCTGCGCACCCGCAACAGTTTTGAGGCGGGGATGACTCAGTTAGGCGGTCATGCCCACTTTCTGGACCCGAGCAAAATCTACACCCCAGCGTTGCCTGGTAGAGAGGTGGCCTATGCCACCGAACGCGTCTCCGACGTGGCGCGGGTGCTGGCGCGCATGGGCGACGCCATCTCCATCCGCTGTTACGGCGATCCAGTGGATTGGGAGTACGGTGGGGCTCACGAGATGATCAGGAACTTCGCCTATTGGGCGGACATCCCGGTTATTAACATGGAGTGCGACAAATATCACCCTTGCCAGGCCCTGGCTGACATCCTCACCGTCTACGAGAAGTTCGGTACTTTTGAGGGCGTCAGGTTCGTTATGAGTTGGGCCTATTCGCCCAGCGTCCACAAGCCGCGAGCTGTGCCTCAGAGCGCCATCATCGGGGCCACGATGATGGGAATGGATGTGGCGCTGGCCCATCCTGAGGGGATGGAGCTTGACGAAGAGGTTCTCAAGGCCTGTGAAGGGTATGCCGAGAAGTACGGGGGCTCTTTTGAGATTTCCAACAGTATGGAGGAAGCGTTCGATGGAGCTCACGTGGTCTACCCCAAGTCCTGGACAGCAGTGCCCACGTTCAAGCCGCCGGTTGGTGAGGACGATCCGAAGAAAGCCAAGGAGATTTTCGAGGCCAACAAGGACTGGATCTGCGATGCTGATAAGATGGACCTAGCCGACCCCGATGCCATCTACATGCACTGCCTTCCCTGCGACCGGGGCTTTGAGGTGACCGACGAGGTCATTGATGGGCCACAGTCGGTGGTCTTCGACGAGGCTGAGAACAGGCTACACGCGCAGAAGGCAGTGATGGCGTTGACTATGCGGTAGATTCGTAAGCTCGTAGATTCGTAGATTCGTGGGTTCGTAGATTCGGAGATTTGGGAGGGAGTAGGTGGTGAAGCGGGAGAGGGGCTTTGAGGATTTGGACTGTTACAAGCTGGCCTTACAGGTAGTGTGTGAGGCATATGATTTGGCGAAACGACTCCCCGATAACGAAAAGTATGACCTTGCCCGTCAACTCCGCCGGGCTGCATCTAGTGCCACGCTCAATATCGCCGAGGGCTATGGACGCTATCACTACCTTGACAGCCTGCGCTTTTTCTACATAGCCCGAGGCTCGTTGAGCGAGACATTGAGCGGCTTCATCACCTGTCAAGCCGTGGGATATACCTCTGAGGCCGATCTGGATCGGCAGCGCGAGCTAACCCACCGCACGCTGCAAGCTCTTAACGGCTACA
>JAUWYT010000115.1 GCA_030615705.1 Chloroflexota bacterium | reverse complement strand
CCCAGTAGGAATCGTTGTGCTTCACGCAAAATTCCGGGGCTGCTCTGGTGAACATGGTCACGTGGTCAGCTTGAGCCAAAGCCGTCACCGAAAGCTGCACGTGCTCGTCGTAGTACTCGATTCCGTCGCTCCAGATGATCTGATCCGAGAAGGGGTCTGTGCCACCGTAGGGGTCTATGCCAACCGAGAGCCAGTATTCTCCGGGAGAGGTTGAGTGGTGGGGGTCGTCCTCTGAGCTAGACCACACCACCACCCAGATGGAGAACTCTACCTGGCTCCCCTCGGGCACTGCCACTTGCTGATAGAGGCCCGCCGTGTGGGTAGAATATAAGTTAAACATCTTCTGAGCGTACCGGCCCGATCGGACGCGCTGAGGATCAGTAAATATGTATCCATCCTCAGGCTTGTATTCGGGCCGAAAGTTGTAGCAGCACCAGTCCCTGCATCGATCACGGTTATCGTACCATAACTCCCAACCGTTGGCCACGGTCAACTCGCCCTTGGGCGGCTCCTCGGGCGCGTAGGGGTCTAGCCTTTCGCTGTACTCATCTTCGAAGCCAGGGTTTGCTAGCAAGTTGTCGGAGAACTCGGCTTGATTCAACAGTTTGGCCGAGCCAATCATCGTACCTGCTACAGTAATCAGAAGCATAGCTATGAGGGTGCTCATCAATCGCTGCGGTCGCATTTTCCCCTCCCCTTCGGTGATGGGCCTAGTATAGCGGATTTTGGGCTGCCTGGCAAAAGACAAGTTGTCTGGCCAGCAGCGATTCTCAAGGAAGGAGTGTTGATAGATGCTTATTGCCGTGCTCTCAGACATCCACGACAACATCTGGAAACTGGAGGAGGCTTTGAAAGGGTTGGAACAGGCCGAGGAGTTGATCTTCTGCGGTGACTTCTGTGCCCCATTCACCCTGAAGCAGATCGCTGACAGCTTCCTCGGCCCCGTTCACGTCATCTTTGGCAACAACGACGGGGATAAGCTCCTGCTCTCCCGGGTAGCAACAAAAGCCGGGAACGTGACCCTGCACGGAGAGTTCGCCGAGCTGGAGCTGGGCGGCAGGAAAATCGCCGTCACCCACTATCCCGCTATCGCCGTCGGCCTGGCGGCCAGCGAGCGATACGATCTGGTCTGCTGCGGCCACAGCCACCGCGTCGCCGAGGAAAGGGTGCGGGATACTCTGCTCATCAACCCCGGCGAGGTCATGGGCCGCTTCGGCCGCTCCACCTACGTTTTGTACGACACCGATACAGGCCAGGCCACCCTGCGAGAAATCGGATAGCAGATGGCGGATGGCAAGTGGCAGATGGCGGATAGCATAAGCCATAGGCTATCGGCTATTGGCTAGTTGCCAGGGAAGACGAAGTGGAGTATAATGAACTTGGGTGGTAACGTCCAAGGAACCAGATGAGGCGTTCCAACGTCTTACCTTAGGACCCGATGTTGTAACCTTGGCCACCACCTATCGGCCATAGGCCATTAACCTGTTGAGGAGGTGCTGCTTTGAAAGAGTATTACACCCCTATTGCCACCTTGATTGTCTGTGCGATGGTGATGGGTGGGTTCCTGAGCGCCTGCGCTGTGGAAACGCCTACACCGACGGTTACGCCTGCGCCTACCCCCACTCCTGCGCCTACCCCCACTCCCCTGCCCCCTGTACCACCGCAGGTGTTTGAGCGGACACCGGCCCCGGGCGAGGAGCAGAGCTTGACTGCGCCGGTGGTCATCGCCTTCGACCAGCCAATGGATCGGCCCTCGACTGAGAGAGCATTCGAGATCCAGCCAGCCGTGGCCGGGAGCTTCAACTGGCCCAACGACACTACCTTGGCTTTCGCTCCGACGGCGCCCTTCTTGCGGGGGGAGAGCTACAAGGTGACCGTAGCCGAGGAGGCCAAGACCACCGAGGGCCTGGCCCTGAAGCAACCCTTCAGCTTTCGCTTCAGCACGGTGGGCTACCTGGAGGTTACTGAGGTCCAGCCTGCCCCTGACACCACCGAAGTGGCCACCGATGCGCTGGTCACGGTGATGTTCAACCGCCCCGTGGTGCCCCTCTCGGCCATCTCCGAGCAGGCGGGCTTGCCCCAACCCTTGACCTTCGTCCCGCCAGTGAGGGGCGAGGGCCAATGGCTCAACACCTCCATCTATACTTTCCGCCCTGAGGAGGGCTTCGATCCAGCCACAACTTACACGGCACGGGTGGCGGCTGGGCTGGAGGATACCACCGGCGGGGTCCTGGCCGAGGACTACATTTGGCACTTCACCACGGCCATGCCGGCCGTGGTCTGGACAGCTCCGGCGGATGGCGAGGTTCAGGTGGCACCGACTCAAGCCATCAGCATGACCTTCAACGAGTCCATGGATCACGCCTCGGTCGAGGAGCAGTTCTCGTTAGTAGAAGAGACCGGGACAGCTATCCAGGGCGATTTCCGCTGGGAGGATAGCACCCTGAGCTTGTCGAAGGGGGAGACCATGGTCTTCGCACCCTCTGCCCCTCTGGCGCTGGAGACCGGCTACGTGGCCACCCTGGAAGCGGGAGCTAATGCGGCGAGAGGGGAGGGACGCATAACTGAGCCCTATTCCTGGCGCTTCACCACCGTCCCTTACCCCCGGATCGTTGAGACCAATCCAGCCGATGGCAATTTGAAAGCGGACCCCTATGGTGGGATGGAGCTCTACTTCGCCGGCCCCATGGACCCGAGCACCATCATGCCCAACACGACCGTCATCCCCGAGCCGACCGAGGTCTACACGTACTGGAATGACTACGACAACCGTTTCTTCATCTCCTTCGACATCCAGCCCTCCACTATTTATACCTTCACCTTCGGGGCAGAGATGGCCGACCCCTACAGGAACACTCTGGGCGAAGACCAGGTGGTGCGCTTCACTACCCGCGCCCTCGATCCCATGGCCTACCTGAATACCCCTGGCAACGTAGGCACCTACAACGCCTACACCGAGACCGTGGTCTATGCTAGCTATCGAAATGTGTCCCGCCTGGACTTCGGCCTCTACCGCCTCAATAGGGAAGACTTTATCCAGCTCAACGGCAGCGAGTCCTGGAGCTATTGGGAGGAGTTCAGCCCCGACCCGGAGGCTCTGGTGCGCCAGTGGTCAGAGGACGTTGACGCCCCCCTCAACCAGGCTGGTGTCCTGAGCACGAAGGTAGCAGGCGAAGAAGGAGGGACCATCGGGCCGGGCCTCTATTATCTCGAGGTCACCGCCCCTGAGGTGAGAGAAAAGCGTCAATGGCGGCCCTCGCGTCAGATCATGGCGGTCTCTAACCTCAACCTGACCCTCAAACAGGGGGAGACCGAAGCCCTCGTCTGGGCCACAGACCTGGCCAGCGGGGAGGTCGCCCCTGGCCTCCCGGTGAGCCTGCAAAGCGAATTCGCCACCCTCGCTGAAGGGCGAACGGATAAAGACGGCGTCTTCCAGGCTGAGTTCCCGCGCCAGAATATGTGGGATCCCTTCTTCGTCTTTGCCGGCGAAGGCGAGAACTTCGCCACGGCGGTCAACCGCTGGAATCAGGGCATCACTCCCTGGCAGTTCGACATCCCGGCCCAGTTCTTCAGTCCGCCTTACTCTTGCTACTTCTACACCGACCGGCCTATCTACCGGCCGGGGCAGACGATCCGCTTCAAGGGCATCCTGCGCACCGACGACGATGCCCGCTACGGCCTGCCCGAGGGCGTAGAGAGCCTGACGGTGACCGTCAGCGACGACCAGGGCAAGGAGGTTTATAGAGAGGATTCCCCTATCAGCGAGATGGGCACCCTCCACGGCGAGTTTGCCGTGGACGAGGAAGCGATCCTAGGCTATTACTTTATCAGTGCTCAAGTGGGCGAGCAGAGCTTTGGAGTTGGTTTCCGGGTGGCTGAGTACCGCAAGCCGGAGTTCGAGGTGGCCGTCGAGACCGACCGAGACGCCTACGTCCACAGGGACGAGATCGCCGTGAGCGTGGCCGCCAACTACTACTTCGGCGGCCCGGTGGCGGAGGCCCAGGTGCGCTGGAGCGTTCTCAGCCGGGACTACTTCTTCCCCTGGGAGGGCAAGGGCTACTACGATTTCGTTGATTACGAGTGGGAGGAGCGGGGTCGCTACTACGGCACCTTCGGCGAGCTTATCGCTGAGGGCACGGGGGAGACCGACGAGGAGGGTCGCTTCACCTTCAAGGTGCCAGCCGACATCGCCTTGAAGAAGCTGAGCCAGGTCTTCACCATCGAGGCCTCGGTGACCGATATCAACGACCAGCAGGTGAGCTCTCGCACGGAGGCTGTCGTCCACAAGGGCCTCTTCTACATTGGCCTGGCCCCCAGGGCCTGGGTGGGGACGGTGCGCGAGAAGCAGCAGGTTGACGTCATCACCGTGGACTGGGAGAGCCAGCCCGTGCCAGAGGTGCCCCTGACGGTGACCTTCTTCGAGCACAAGTGGTACAGCGTCCAGGAGAAGGCGGAGGACGGGAGGTTCTACTGGACCAGCAAGGTCGAGGACAGCCCGGTCCTGACAACTACGGTGACTACGGACGCCAAGGGGAAGGCAGTAGCCTCCTTCATCCCTGAGAAGGGTGGGACCTACAAGGTGCTGGCCGTGGGCCGTGACGAGCTGGAGAACGAGATCCGCAGTTCCACCTACCTCTGGGTCAGCAGCCGCGAATTCGTTAGCTGGCGGCGGGAGAGCCACGACCGCATCGAGTTGATCCCCGATAAGAAGTCCTACGTGCCTGGCGAGGTGGCAAATATCCTCATCCCCTCACCCTATCAAGGGGAGGTCAAGGCGCTCCTCACCATCGAGAGAGGGCACATCATTAGCCACCAACTGCTCACCCTACGGAGCAACAGCGAGCTGATCGAGGTTCCTATCCTCTCCGAACACGCGCCCAACGTCTACGTCTCGGTGGTCATCGTCAAGGGTCAAGATGAAACAAACCCCCTGGCTTCCTTCAAGATGGGCTACGCTGCTCTACCGGTGTCCACTGTGGAGAAGGAGCTAAAGATAACCATCACCCCGGACAGGGAAGACCACTACGGCCCGAAGGAGACGGTGACCTACGACATCCGAGCGACCGATCATCGAGGGCAGGGGGTTACGGCTGAGCTATCGCTGGCCCTGGTTGATCTATCGGTCCTGGCCCTGGCCGAAGAGGGCGTTCCCACGCTGGTGGAGCACTTCTACGGTGAGCGCGGGGTGGGTGTGCAAACGGCGGCCAGCCTGGCCCTCTCCGTGGACCGCCTGAACGTGCTCCTAGCCGAGAGGGCCAAGGGAGGGGGCGGAGCTCCGGAGGCGGCCGGCCTGGTGCGGCGAGAGTTCCCCGACACCGCCTACTGGAACCCAATGGTGCGTACCGACGAGCAGGGCCGGGCTCAAGTCTCGGTGAAATTGCCCGACACTTTGACCACCTGGCGGCTGGGGGTCAAGGGGGTCACCGCCGCTACCGAGGTGGGGCAGGCCAAGGGCGATGTGATCAGCACCAGAGACCTGCTGGTGAGGCCCGTCGCTCCCCGCTTCTTCGTCATGGGCGACAAGGCAACGCTCTCGGCCGTCGTCCACAACAACACCGACCTGGACCTCGAGGTGGAGGTCTCGCTATCGGCCGAGGGGCTGCGTCCTGAGCTCGCCGAAGGGCTGGAGATCGAAGGTGGTACTCAACGAGTGCAGGTGCCTGCTCACGGCAAGCACAAGGTGAGTTGGCCGGTAACGGTTGGGATTGTCGAGGAGACCAAGCTCCTCTTCGCCGCTCAGGGCGGCGGCCTGTCCGATGCCGTGGAGATAACCCTGCCCGTCTATCACTACTCCACGCCCGAGGTGGTAGCCACGGCCGGCCAGTTGGATGAGGCGGGGGAGCGCCTGGAGGTTGTCTACCTACCCAAGCGCCACGATCCCACCCAGGGTGAGCTCACGATCCAACTGGATCCCTCGCTGGCGGCGGGGATGCGCGACGGGCT
>JAUWYT010000048.1 GCA_030615705.1 Chloroflexota bacterium | reverse complement strand
CGGAAGCGCCGGCTGAGCGATGCCCTGAGCCCGTTGTCCCTGGGCCCTGTACTTGTCGCCCTTGGTCCTTTGGCCCAAGGACAAAGGGTCCAGGACAAGTGCCAAAGGACCAGGGGCCCGTCGAAGGGCGGGCTCGTAGCGCAGCGGAGAGCCGTATCGAAGCCAAGCGGGGCACTCGGCCAGACCCGCTCGCTTGATTTCGATACACCTACGGTTACTCAATCGGCGCTCGCTCGTCTCCAACCCCTTGATCTCTTCCACCACGTCGGGCAGGCTCGCGGTCACATCGGAGAGCTGGCGGGAGTAGATTTTGACTTCAGCGCCCCGCTTGTGGATCTGCACCCGCGCTCCATCGACCTTGTGTTCCAGGGCCACCCTGCCCTCGTAGCGCTCGAAGGCTTCGGTAAGGTCCTCGGCGGTCTGGGCCGGCATGGGCTTGAGGGGGCGGAAGAGGCGCACCGTAGCCTGCTTCAATACCGCCTCCCCCTCAGTCAGAGCCACCAGGGCTGCCTCGCCCAGGTCACCCCAGAGCATGTTGGTCCGACGGACCAATTGAGGTTGGACCCTTGCCGCCTGGGCAATGGCCTCCAGCACGATCCCTTCACCCACCCCATGGCGCATCTCGGCGAGGACATCCTTGACGATGTATTTGGCCTCCACGGGTGTGCCTCGCAACAGCAAACCTCGCAAGAGCTCCTCTTTCCTCTTACGCGAACCTGGCCCTGTCGCGGCAGCGATCTCTTCAAAGGGTCGATATACGTCCAGGATCGTGAGGGACGGAGGCTGGGGCGGCTCAGGCCGGGCCTGTCCTGAGCCCTGTCGAAGGGCCCGCTCCAGGAGCAACCGCACCGCCTCCCCCATGTCCTCCGCCTCAGCGAAGATAGCCTGGCGGACTTGGGCGAGCGGTTCGGTTGAGGACATTCGGCTGAGCTCAGTCGAAGCCCTCACCGTCGAAGCCTCAGTCGAGCCGTCGGCGGCCGTGGGGCTCGCCAACCCGCCCGACTACTTTCATCACTGCCTTCCAGCTCAGCTTGAGGGCCCGCCCGTCCCATTCGGGGAAGACCTGGCCGATGGTCAAGCGCACCCCGGCTGGAATCTCTGCGGGGTCTAGCTTCTGCAGGAACTCCGCCAACAAACTGGCCAGCTCCAGGCGGCTGGTAGTTCTCTCCAACTGTTCGCCCAAGCTGGCCAGTTCAGCGAAAGGTGTTGCCCTCACCTATCCTCCTAATCGTCCTCCGAGGCATTAGAGATTTCCAATCGAATCTGATTGTATCATAATGCTTCAAATTGTCAATGGCTTGACCGCCCTAGAAACAAAAGGGGCGGGGCCTCTAACGACCCCACCCCTTCGAGTGAGCTTCACCGCTTGGTGTACTGCGGCGCCTTGCGGGCGCGCTTGAGCCCAGGTTTCTTCCTTTCCTTCATGCGTGCATCCCGGCTCAGAAAGCCGCCCTTGCGCAAAATGGGCCGCAGATCTGGGTCGGACGCCAACAAAGCGCGAGCGATACCATGACACACAGCACCCGCTTGACCAGATACGCCACCCCCCTGAACCTTGACAGAGACATTAAATGTGTCCGCGGTGCCCGTGACCCTCAGTGGCTCCAGCAGGTACAGCACATCGCGCTCACGCGAGAAGTACTCCTCCATCGGCTTGTTGTTAACGATAATGTTGCCTTCGCCAGGATAGAGCCGCACACGAGCCGTAGCCGTCTTGCGTCGTCCCACTCCCTCATAATACACAAGCGCCATTTACCTCTCCTCTCGGTGAAAACTCGCTTTACAATTCCAGAACCCTAGGCTGCTGAGCTTGATGGCGATGGGAGTCACCCGCGTAAACCTTGAGCTTCCTCATCATTTTTCGACCCAGCCGGTTCTTGGGCAGCATCCCTCGCACTGCAGCCTCCAGCACTCGCTCCGGGTGCTTCTGCAATTGATTCCTCAAGCTGATGCTTTTGAGCCCGCCAGGATAGCCCGAATGGCGATAATACATCTTTTGGTCCAGCTTCCGCCCGGTGACCCCTACTTTGTCGGCGTTGATCACGATGACGTAGTCACCACAATCGAGGTGCGGAGTGTAGATGGGCTTATGCTTGCCCCGCAGGACCTTGGCGATCTCCGAAGCTAGACGCCCTAATGTCTTGCCCTCAGCATTAACTAAGTACCATCCTCGTTCTATGTCCTTCGCTTTAGGTGTATACGTCTTCACCTCTGGGTCCTCCGACTTCGGCGAGCCCTCGGCGTGAGCTCGGTCGAACGCTCAGCCGAGCCATCAATAGCTTACTTTCATCAAACACAACCCATGACCTGAGACAGCTTGGCCAGCTCTATCTCGATCAGCAGACTGGAGAATCTCCTCAAACCCATACGACGATAGCTCTCCCGTTCCCACTAACAGCAGCGTGCCCACCAGCCTCCTTACCATCCGATAGAGGAAAGCGTTAGCTACTATATCGAAGTAAACGAATGGCCCCTCTAAAGTGCATTGGGCTCGGTACACCCTGCGCACTGTGTTATCGCCCTGAGGCGCTCGTCCAAAAGAGGCGAAATCGTGGCTGCCCACCAGGATGCCCGCGGCCTCGTTCATAGCTGCTACGTCGAGAGGACGAGGGAAATGATAGGCAAAGCGTCGAGCCAGTGGCGAACGCAAGGGTTGGTTGAAGATGGCATAGCGATACCCTCGACTGACAGCGTCAAAACGGGGATGAAAGCTCTTGGCCACAGGCCTTAGCTCACGCACCGCGATGTCTGCGGGCAAGACGGCATTTAATGCGCGCTGAAGCTCCTCAATGGGATGTCGCCAGGCCGTACTGAAGGCGACAACTTGCCCCTGGGCGTGAACGCCGGCATCAGTCCGGCCCGCCCCAATGATCCTGATACTTCGGCGGGGCTCAGTACAACTCTCCTCCTGGGTAACCGCTGCCAGCGCCCTCTCTATCTCCCCCTGAACCGTCGGGCCCTGGGCTTGCACCTGGAAGCCGAGGTAATCGGTGCCATCGTATTCGACGACAGCCATAAGTTTTCGAGTGCTGGCTTCCGATTTCGGATTTCCAACCTCCAACCCTTCGGTTAGTCTCAGGGCAAGCCTCCAACCTCCAACTTCCAGTCCCCAGCTACTCCACTAATTCCAAAAGAACCATGGGCGCTCCATCGCCCTGACGTCGTCCTAGCTTGAATATGCGAGTGTAGCCACCGGAACGCCCTTCGTAGCGAGGAGCCAGATCATCGAAGAGCTTCTTAACGATAGTCGCATCGTTCAACCTGGCGGCGGCCAGCCGACGGGCGTGTAGGTCGCCACGCTTACCCAAAGTGATCAGCTTCTCTGCCTGCCCCCGAATGGCCTTAGCCTTGGCCTCCGTTGTCTTTATCCGCTCATGGCGAATCAGTTCAGTTATCAGGTTTCTATATAGAGCTCTGCGATGGCCGCTGGAGCGACCCAGCTTGCGGCCTGCTTTCCGATGTCTCATGAAGCAATCACTCCTCGGATTCTTCCTCCTCGGTCCAGAGCAAGCCCCTGGCCTGCAACTTTTCCCTTAACTCAGCCAACGACTTGGGACCGAAATTCCGGATAGCCAATATCTCATCGTCGCCCTTTTCCAGCCTCTCGAGCACCTCTCCCACATTGGTTATCCCAATCCGCTTGAGGCAGTTATAGACCCGCACACTGAGATCCAAATCCTCGATTAGCATGTCGTAAACACGGGCGGGTATACCTTCTTCCTCAGCCTTTTCTTCTGGGATCTCTTCCTCGACACCAGCCACCAACAATAGGTGCTTCACCAAAAGCTTGGCAGCCTCGCTCAAAGCCTCTTGAGGCCGAATGGTACCGTCGGTCCATATCTCCATGATAAGCCGATCGAAGTTGGTCATCTGACCGACGCGGGCTCGTTCCACCTCGTAACCGACTTTGCGGATGGGGCTGAAGATAGCGTCAATGGGGAGCTCCCCGATGGGCAGCTTGCCCCGCTCCTCAGCGGGCGAGTAACCCTTGCCTCTTTGGACCGTTAGCTCCATTTCCACCTCGGCCTCATCGGAGTCTACGGTGAACAAATACAAGTCAGGATTGATGATTTCCACATCGCCGGGACACTCCAGGTCGCCAGCCGTCACCACGCCCTCGCCCCCTACCTCTAGACGCAAGCGCGCCGAATCAGAATCATCGGAGTACATCCTCAGCCGCACTTGCTTCACGTTGAGGATCAACTGGGTCATGTCTTCCTTGACGTGAGGTATGACTGAGAACTCGTGGTGCACATCGCTAACCCTGATTGATGTGATCGCCGCACCAGTCATGGACGAGAGGAGAGTGCGTCGCAAAGCATTGCCAAGAGTTAAACCATAGCCACTTTCCATGGGGCCGATAACGAAACGCGCGTAACCTCTCGAGCTGGCCTCGCACTCGACCTTGGGCAAAACCATACTCATTAAAGGACTGCCCTCCTGATTTGCCATTGGCCTAAGTCCCTCCTTCCAGGAGGATAAAGCTGACGCCAAGCACCGCTCTAACGGCTGTAGTACTCAACAACCAACTTCTCGTTCAAAGGCAGGTCTATCTCTTCCCGCGAAGGGAGATTCAAGATCCGCCCCGACATGTTGAGAGCGTCCAAGCTCATCCAGTCCGGCACAACCTTGCTCTCTAGCTCCTTTGCCCGGTCATTGAAATAGGCCAACTTCTTGCTCCGCTCGCGCACCGATATCACGTCTCCTGGCTCTACCAGCATCGAAGGGATGTCGGCCCTCCGCCCATTGAGGTTGAAGTGGCCATGGCATATCAATTGGCGGGCCTGAGCCCGCGAATCGGCGAAACCAAGCTGATAGACGACGTTATCTAGCCTGCTTTCTAGAATGGTCAGCAAGTTGGCGCCAGTTATCCCCTTCCGCCTCTCAGCTTCTCGGAAATAGCGTCGGAACTGTCTCTCCAAGACGCCGTAGATACGGCGCGCCTTCTGCTTTTCTCGGAGCTGCAGGGCATATTCCGACTGTCGTCTGCGGCGGAACTGGCTCTCACGGCCATGCATGCCAGGAGCATAGGAACGCCTATCAATAGCACATTTTGCAGTCAAACACCGCTCCCCTTTAAGGAAGAGCTTCTGCCCTTCCCGCCGACACAGCTTGCAAACCGGGCCGGTATATCTGGCCATTCTACCTCCTATAAGTGACAAACGCTCAGTGACTGATGACTAAGTCGCTACATCCTTCGCTTCTTGGGTGGGCGACAGCCATTGTGAGGAATGGGAGTAACATCGGTGATGGATTTCACCTTGAGGCCCGCCCCTTGCAAAGCACGGATGGCCGCCTCCCGGCCAGGCCCAGGCCCCTTAACGAATACGTCTATCTCCTTCATGCCGTGATCCATGGCCTGTTTGGCCGTTTGCTGAGCGGCCATGCGGGCCGCATAGGGGGTGCTCTTACGCGATCCCTTGAAGCCCACAGTGCCTCCGCTCCCCCAAGTGATGGTGTTGCCCTGCTGATCGGTCATAGTGATTATCGTGTTGTTGAACGTGGCGTGAATGTGAGCCTGCCCCTGAGGGACGTTCTTGCGTGCACGGCGAGTTGTTCTCTTCCTTTCCCTTCGTTGCGCCATCTTTCCTCCCCAAATCAAATCCCAATGCTTCGCACCATGGGTTCCCCTGAGGGTCACCCCGAAGGGTGCTCAGCACGAAGTGACCAAGCCCAAATTGCTTCATTGGTCATTGGTCATTGATCACTGACTACTTCTTCCTCATCCCGCGCCTTTTGCCGCGGCCGGGCACCGTCCTGCGTGGGCCACGCTTAGTGCGGGCGTTGGTCTTGGTCCGCTGCCCATGCACAGGCAAGTTGTAACGGTGGCGGAGCCCCCGATAACAGCCGATTTCCTGCAGGCGCTTGATGTTCTGGCTGACCTCCCGCCGCAGATCGCCCTCAACCCTATAATTGGCATTAATAACCTCGCGCAAGCGGCTAATCTCGGCCTCGGCCAGGTCCTTGACCCGCGTATCCAAGTCAACCCCCGTCTGAGTCAGAATCTCCCGGCTGGTCGAGCGACCGATGCCGTAGATGTAGGTCAAGCCGATCTCCACCCGCTTGTTGCGGGGCAAGTCAATTCCGGCGATTCGTGCCATCCTCTACCTCCCTTTATCCTCATCCTGAGCTTGTCGAAGGGCGCTATCCTTGCCGCTGCTTGTGCTTGGGGTTCTCGCAGATCACGTAAACCACGCCCCTGCGCTTGACAATCTTGCACTTAGAGCAGCGACGCTTAACCGATGCTTTAACCTTCATCGCTAAAATCTCCAATCTAGCCTATAAGCGAGTTAATATCTCGGGCTCACCTTCGGTGACGGCTATGGTGTGCTCAAAGTGAGCCGAAAGCTTCCCATCTTTGGTGACCACCGTCCAATTATCCGCCAGGACTCGCGTGCGCCAATCCCCCTCGTTGACCATGGGCTCCAGCGCAAAAGTCATGCCCGGCTTCAAAAGAAAGCCCCGTTCAGGCTGGCCATAGTTGGGTATTTGAGGGTCCTCATGCATCTGAAGGCCGATACCGTGGCCAGTGTACTCGCGCACTACCGAATAGCCCCTGCTTTCAGCATAATCCTGGATGGCCCACGATATGTCACCAGTGTGGTTCCCTGCCCGTGACTGCGCAATGCCCGCTGCCAGGGTTCCAGCCGTCACCGCTAACAGCTCCTTTGCCGCCTCGGCGATTTCCCCCACCCCCACGGTCACAGCCGCGTCGCCCTGATACCCCTGATAGATGGCTCCCACGTCGAAGCTGACGATATCGCCCTCCTTCAGATACCGCTTTTTGTTAGGGAGGCCGTGCACCACCTCCTCGTTGATCGAGACACATAAAGAGGCCGGGAAGCCACGATAGCCCTTGAAGGAGGGAAATGCCTTGCACTTGGTAATGATCTGGTAGACCAATTCATCTAGCTCGGCGGTGTTGACACCAGGTCTGATCCTCTGCTGCAGGGCAGCCAACACCTCGGCCACGATGCGACCGGCTTGGCGCATGCGTGCCAGCTCCGAGGGCGATTTCAAGATTATCATAGGACACTACTTGATGAAGCCCTCGTAGTGGCGCATTAAGAGCTGAGCCTCCAATTGCTTCAAGGTGTCCAACACCACCCCAACCACGATGAGCAAGCCAGAGCTGGTAATGAGCATCATCCCAGGGTTCTCCACGATCCCGAGCACGTCAACTATCCAGGGCATGGTGGCTACCAGGCCCAGGAAGATAGCCCCCACCAGGGTGATGCGCCGCATAACTCCGTTTAGATAATCGGCGGTACGCTTGCCAGGGCGAATGCCCGGGATGAAGCCCCCCTGACGCTTCAGGTTCTCGGGAAGGTTCTGCTGCTGGAAGACCATATCGGTGTAGAAATAGGTGAAGCCAATAACCATGAGAAAGTACATTATGTAGTAGGCATGGCCCTGGCCGTTGAAAGTCTGGTAGATAGTGTTGGCGATACTGGAGACCCATTGATTTTGCGCCGAGACGAGGTAAGAGGCGATCACCCCAGGGAACATCAAAATGGACTGGGCAAAAATGAGCGGGATCATGCCCGCTGCATTGACTCGCAAAGGGATGTGAGTGCTTTGACCGCCGGCAATGCGCAGTCGGCGGCCCCGCATGGCCAGCACTCGCTTGCCGTATTGGACCGGGATGCGCCGTTGTCCCTCCTGCACAATGACGATAACCGCCACTGTAACAGCCATGATGATGAAAAAGGCTATCAGGCCCCGCACGTCACCTACCAGTAAGGCGCCCACCCGTTGTGGAACACGGGACACGATGCCGCCAAAGATGATGATGGAGAGGCCGTTGCCTATGCCCTGCTCGGTGATCAGCTCACCCAGCCAGATGGCGAACATAGTGCCCGCCGTCAGGGTGAAGACAGTAGCAATTGTGGGCAAGATCATCTCCCCAGAAAGTCCAAAGTTGGTAATGACGCCCTGGCTCTGTAACAACTGGGCCTGGCCATAACCTGAGAGAGCCGACAACGGGATGGCCAAGTAATAGGTGTATTGATTAATCTTGGCGCGCCCGGCCTCGCCCTCCCGAGCTATCTCTTCCAACCTGGGGATGATGGGCTGCAAGAGCTGTATGACAATAGTAGCCGTGATATAAGGGTAGACCCCCATGGCCATAACTGAGAAGCTGGACATGGCGCCGCCTGAGAACATATCCAGCAGGCCCAAGAGCTGATTGGCTTCAAAGACCTGGCGCAGAGCCACTGGGTCCACGTTGGGCACCGGAACGTGGGCAGCCAGGCGGAATACAACCAATATGAAAAGAGTGATCAAGATCCTGCGCCTTAGGTCAGGCAGATTGAAAGCGTTACGGACAGCTTGTATCATCTACTCCTCCCCTGTTCTTACAATGGTCGCTTTTTCTTGTTCATCCCTGCCATACGAAAATGGTCTTTTTGTTTCTCTGTCGGAAGGTTATATCAAAATGTTCAGAGGAACTTTCCAAAGCACAATTTCTTTATCTGGGTATTTCTTCTTGGCCTCT
>JAUWYT010000305.1 GCA_030615705.1 Chloroflexota bacterium | reverse complement strand
CTTGCTGCCCGATCTGGGCGGTCCGCTCAAGCTGGTCTTCGCCGAGAGCCTATCCGACATCTATCCGCCCGAATCCTGGGGATGGATGATAGTCAAGGTCACAGTGCAGTGAGGCTCCAGACAACGGGGCTTCCTCTGGCTCAGAGGCAGCCCCGTTGTTTGGAAGAGAACAAAAAGAAAAGGAGAGGACAATGTTCAAGAGCCTAGCCATCTTATCCGTGATCGCTATCCTAGTGGTGGCCGGCTGCGCCTCACCAGCCACACTGGAGCCGACAGCCATCCCCGAGCAGGCTGAGCTGGCAGCAACGCTGGGCAAGATAGAGCTTGAGTTTTGGCATGCCATGAGTGGGCATAACGGCGAGGTGCTCGAAGGGATGGTAGACAAGTTCAATGAAGAGAATCTCGACATCCATGTCAAGTCGGTCTTCCAGGGCAAGTACGCCGTGATAGCCCAGAAGTTCTGGGCTGCTATCCAGGCGGGTGCTGTGCCACCGCCTGACGTGGCCCAGATAGGTGGGGCGCCGATGTTCGGGGCGACCGGAGCCCTCGTCCCCATCACTGATTTCACCGATGGGCCCAAGGGCATTGACCGCACGGAGATCTACGACGCTTTCTGGACTTACAACACGGCTGGGGGCAAGCTCTGGACGATGCCCTTCAATAACAGCATGCCCATCCTGTATTACAACAGAGATCTCTTTAGGGCTGCGGGATTGGACCCCGAAAAGCCTCCTGAGACCTGGGACGAGTTGGTGGAGGTGGCCCAGGTCCTTACCAAGGACACCGATGGCGACGGCCAGGTTGATCAATGGGGCTTCAATACCAGTTCCAGCACCCACTGGCATCTCAGCGCCCTGATCCTGCAGAATGGTGGCAGGATAATCAACGATGACGAAACCAGCGTGCTCTACGATGGCCCTGAGGCCGTCGAGGCCCTGGAGTCCTGGGGCGAGCTGGTCAACGTGCACAAGGTCATGCCTCCAGCTCAGCACAAGGCGGCCAAGGGAGACTTCCTAGCTGGCAAGTTGGGGATGCTGATGCAATCCAGTGCTGGCTTGCCCAGCACTTTGGAAGAGGCTCCCTTTGAAGTGGGGGTGGCCATGCTCCCGGCTAACAAGGCCAGGGTTGTGCCCATCGGCGGGGCCAGCCTCGTCATCGTCAAGGGCGAGGAGGCGAAGATGAACGCCGCCTGGGAGTTCACAAAGTGGCTGACCAGCCTCGAGAACTCCAACTACTGGGCCATGAACACCGGCTACGTCCCCGTTTACAGAGGCGCGCTGGAGACACCGGAGATGCAACGCTTTCTCGAAGAAAACCCTCTCTACAAGACAGTGATCGAGCAGTTGGAGGATTCTTACGGCATACCTGTTTTCGCCGAGTTGGGCACTAGCGATACTGAACTGCGCAAGGCGGTGGAGAAAGTGGAGCTAGGCGCGGCAATGCCCAAGGAAGCATTAGAAGCCGCTGCTGAGGCAGTCAACAGTGCTTTGAGCGAGCGATAGCCCCAGACCTACTTTCTCGTAGTCTCCCTGTCGGGAGTTGGTGACGAGGAACATCAAGAGGGTGCGCTCGCTAGTAGTGTGCCCGAGACGTTGAGGCGGTTGAAAGAGCAAAGCCTGAAACTGGACATCCTGGACGGAAAGGCCATCAGACTTGACGCCGTGGTCGGTACTGGATGGCTTCGGCTAGATGGCTCGTCTCTATCCGCTCCGAGCCCGCCAGATCGGCGATGGTGCGAGCTAGCTTTAGAACCCGGTGAAAAGCCCTGGCACTCATCGAAAGCTGTTGCATGGCCGCCTTGAGCAGGCTGCGCCCCGCCTCGTCAACTTGACAGTACTCCCTAACCTCAGCCGGTCCCATGTCAGCGTTGCAGATCAGTGACGTGCCAGCAAAGCGCCGCCGTTGCATTTCCCGCGCTTTCTCCACTCTGGCTCTGATGTCCTCAGATTTCTCCCCTAGCCGATCGTCGGTCAGCTTCTCGTACTCCACCCGAGGTATCTCGATGTGGATGTCAATGCGGTCCAAAAGTGGCCCAGAGATGCGCTTCTGGTAGCGGCTGACCATGGATAGAGAACAGGTACATTCCTTTACAGGGTCACCAAAGTAGCCACAGGGACAGGGGTTCATGGCAGCGATTAGCATGAAGTTGGCCGGGAAGGTCAGGGTGCCCGCGGCACGGCTGATGGTCACGATGTGATCCTCGAGGGGTTGACGCAAAACCTCAAGGGTCCGCATGCCGAACTCTGGTAATTCGTCCAAGAAAAGGACACCACGGTGGGCTAAGCTAATCTCCCCGGGGCGGGGCCAACGCCCCCCACCCACCAGACCGGCGTGACTGATGGTATGATGGGGAGCGCGGAAGGGACGATGTCTGATGAGGGGCGTCTCAGGTGGCAGCATGTCTGCCACGCTGTAGATGCGGGTGATGTCCAGAGCCTCTTCAATGGCGAGGGGAGATAGGATCGAGGGCATAGAGCGGGCTAACAATGTCTTGCCTGCTCCTGGCGGGCCAATCATCAAGACGTTGTGCCCTCCACTGGCCGCAACTTCTAAGGCTCTCTTGGCGTGCTCCTGCCCCTTTACATTAGCCATGTCAGTTCCATAGATGGGAGCTTCGTCCCCATCGAAGGTAGAATCGGGCTGATAGGGTTCGATGGATGTGTAATCTTGTAGATGGCTTACCAAAGAAATCAGGTTTTCCACGGGGATAACCTCGATGTTCTGGATTAGGGCTGCTTCGGGGGCATCCTCAGCCGGCACGTAGA
>JAUWYT010000043.1 GCA_030615705.1 Chloroflexota bacterium | reverse complement strand
GGAGGCCGGCGCGGCAGTGTGGGCCATCGCCCTGGTGGTGGCCATCATGGACTACGCCAGCGCCAAGGTGAGGGAGAAGATCGTGTGAGCCTCGACCTGGCCGTCGTCATCGTCAGTTGGAACGTGCGGGGGTTGCTGGAGGCTTGCCTGACCTCGGTGTACGAAAGCCTGAAGAGCTCGAATCTGAACAGGAAGGTCTGGGTGGTGGATAATGCCTCGACGGACGGCAGCGCCGAGATGGTACGGGAGCGCTTCCCCCAGGCGAGGCTCATGGCCAACGAGACAAACGTCGGCTTCGCCTCGGCCAACAACCAGGCTCTGCGGGCGATGGGGTTTACCTCCACCGAGAGTCACGAACTGCCCCGCTACGTTCTTCTCCTGAACCCCGACACCGAGGTGCTCGATGATGCCCTGACCACGATGGTGCGTTTTTTGGACGACAATCCCCACGCCGGCGTCGCCGGAGCCAAGCTCCTCTATCCCGATGGTCGCCTGCACCACTCGGCCTTTGCCTTCCCAACCCTGGCCCAGGCCTTCCTCGACTTTTTCCCCCTCCACTACCGCCTGCTAAACTCCCGTCTCAACGGCCGCTATCCCCGCCGACTCTACGAACGGGGAGAGCCCTTCCCTATTGACCACCCCCTTGGGGCGGCCCTGATGGCGCGGGGGGAGGCCATCCAAGAGGTGGGCCTTCTAGACGAGCGGTTCTTCATCTATTGCGAGGAGATTGATTGGTGCATGAGGATCAAGAAAGCTGGCTGGGGTATCTACTGCATGCCCAGGGCCGAGGTTGTGCACCACGTGGCAGAGAGCACTGGGCAAGTGCGGGGCCAGATGTTTGCGGCTTTGTGGAGGAGCCGCTATCTGCTCTTCGAGAAGCACTATAGCCATTTCTATCAATGGGCAGTGCGCCGCATTGTGCGACTGGGGCTGCGAGCAGAGAAACGTCGAACGCTAGCGGCGCATGAGCGAGGCGAGATCAGCGAAGCGGAGCTGGAGAGTATGTTGAAGACCTATCAACAGGTGCTGACGATATGATCAACCATTTACCTATCAAAGGCTAGGGTGATAGACAAACCTTGAGGTGAGAAGTGCCGAAGCTAAGCATCATCATCCTCACCAAAAACGAGGAGAAAACCATCGCCGACTGCATAGCGAGCGTGCAATGGGCCGATGAGGTCGTGGTCTTCGACGCCTTCAGTCAGGATAGGACGGTGGAGATTGCGCAAGGGGCGGGCGCGACGGTTTTCCAACACCATTTCCAGAACTTCGCCCAGCAGCGCAATGCCGCCTTGGATACCGTTGATAGCGACTGGGTCTTCTTCGTTGATGCCGACGAGCGAGCCACGCCGGAGTTGGCGGTTGAGCTGCGTCGTGCCATCCAGGATGAATCGCGATCTGGCTGGTGGGTTCCACGCCACAATTATATCTTCGGCCGAGTAATCCGCCATGCCGGCTGGTACCCCGACTATCAACTGCGCCTCCTGCGGCCTGGCAAGGCCCGCTACGATCCAAGGCGGGGAGTTCACGAGCTAGTCATCTTGGATGGCGAGGAGGGGTATTTGGAGAATCCCCTCATCCACTACAACTACGACACCTTGGCTCAATTCATCGAGAGGCAGAATCGCTACACTGACTACGAGGCCAGGATCCTCTTCGACCAGGGTGTCCGGCCCAAGCCCCATAACTTCGTTTTGCAGCCCCTCAGGGAGTTCAGGCGGCGCTACATGTTGCTGGAGGGCTACAAGGACGGCTTTCACGGGCTGCTCTTGAGCCTGTTGATGGCCTACTACACTCTAGTGATGTACCTGCGCCTGAGGCGGCTGTGGCAAAGCAAATTTTGACCTAATTGAAAGATTGTGTTATAATCGGCCATAGATCTGAGAACCAGAGGAGCCACGGTTGAGAGGTCTGTTAGATTCTCCAGTTCTTGTCCTCAACCTAAACTACGAACCGCTGAACGTCTGCAACGTCAAGAGGGCTATCATCTTGGTCGTGGTGGGTAAGGCCGACGTTTTGGAGAACAGCCGAGGGGTTATCCGTACCCCTTCCACCACCTTTTTGTGCCCCTCGGTGATAAAGCTGGTCTACATGATCAGGCGGCCTCGCCCCCGGGTGAAGCTCACCAAGAAAGAGATCTTCCGGCGCGATAACCACACCTGCCAATATTGCGGCCGACAATCAAAGAACTTAACCGTAGACCACGTCGTCCCACGCCACCACGGGGGGCAGCATGATTGGGAAAACCTGGTGAGCGCTTGCCCGGCCTGCAACCGCCGAAAGGGTGGCCGGACTCTCCAGGAGGCACACATGCGGTTGCTAGGGCGCCCCTACCAGCCCCGCGCTACAAGCAGTTACCTCTTTGGCCGATACTTGAAGGAAAACAAGGGGTGGCAAGAGTTCATAGAAGGATGGTGAGAGATGAGAAAGGGGAGACCACTGGAGGTCTCCCCTTTAACTTTTCTATCTCCGCCTTTAGCCGACTTAGCCGACCAAGTGCATGATGCGAGGATAGCCTTCCTCGATAAGCCCTTCGATCTCGGCAGCACATTGGCGGTATTCATCCAAAGGGCCGCCGTAGGGATCACGTATGTCGTAATGCCGCCCAGCCATCTCGCTCAGCAGATGGACTTTGTGAGCGTGTTGGGGGAACTCCAGGCTGATAGCCTCGGCCTGCCCTCGCTCCACGGTCAGGATGAGAGCAGCCTCCTCCACATCCTCCGGAGTGAGGTCATGCCCACGGTGGTCGCTGATGTCAATGCCTCGCTTCGCCATCATCTCACAAGCGTAGGTCGCGGGCGATTGGCTCTCCAGCCCCCAGACGCCTGCCGAGTGTACTCTGTACTCTCCCTCCAATCCCGCTTTACGCAGCTTCTCCCGTAGGAATCCCATCGCCATAGGCGAACGGCAGACGTTGCCCGTGCAGACGAAAAGTATGGTCTTCATTTGCCTCTCTGATCGAAGCTTGTCCATCCAGGATACCAGAACTCGGGCCCACTTCACCATCGAACGGACATGGCCTATCCCTCAACCTTGCTGGATTATTATACCATCTCCTGTACATGCCCGCAACTCGTTGCAGCAAAAAGGGCGAGGATCCATCTCGATCCTAGCCCCTGGCTAAGTCTACGCCAGCTCAGGCTCGAGCAGCCCGTAGTCACCATCCTTGCGCCGGTAAATGACATTTATCCCGTCGGTGTTGACGTTGAAGAAAACGAAGAAGTCGTGGCCTAGGAGTTCCATCTGCTCAATAGCCTCCTCTTCATCCATAGGGGCCACCTGGAAACGCTTAGTCCTAACGATGCGGCGCGGCGGTTCCTCCTCGAACTCTTCCACTGGCGGTACCTCACCCGGGCCGCGACCTCGGCCATAGCATTTGCCCTTGTAGCGGACAATCTGGCGGTACATCTTGTCCACGATAGCATCTATGGAGGCGAACATGTCAGCGGTTCTCTCCTCGGCTCGCAAAAGCGTGCCCTTGCTCCGCACTGTCAACTGGGCCACCTGGCGATCCTTCGCGCTCTTGGTGCCCTCGACAGAGAGCTCCATCCGCGCCTCGGTTATGGTGGGCAAATAGCGGTCCAGCTTGCCTACTTTCTTCTCAACGTACTCCCGTAAGCGATCGGTAACTTCGATGTTCTTTCCTTGGATTATCAACCGCATTTGACATCTCCTTTCCTTAATCAGTTATTGTTTACCATGATCTGGCCCTAGCTAAGGTGAGGGCCCAGACGGAGCGAGCACCAACTTGCCGCAAGGCGATGCTACAAGCCTCCAACGTGGCTCCTGTTGTGTAGACATCGTCAATCAGCAGGACTCGCTTCTCCATCAACCCCATATTTGAGCAGCGGAAAGCATCACGAACGTTCTCCTTGCGCTCCTGAGCTTTCAAATCCACTTGGGGACGAGTTGCCCGCACACGCACCAAACTGTTCTCTGAGACGGGTAGCCCGATGCTTTTCCCGAGCTCTCTGGCCAGGAGAGTTGCCTGGTTGTAGCCACGCTCGCGCAGCCGGTCTATGTGCAAGGGCACGGGGACAATGATTTCAGCAGGGAGAGGGCTCTTCTTCCAATAGTCGCTCGTTGATTTGCCCAAGGGGATGGCCAGATCCTGCAGGTTATAGTACTTAAAGTGGTGGATGGCCTCGCGCAAGGTTCCATCAAAGTAGGCGACAGAACGAATGCCGTCTATTTGCAGAGGCTCACGTTGACAAAGGGGACAAAGTCGATCACTGACCATGGGGCGGCCACAGTGGGGGCAGAGGGGCGGTTCAACTAACTCGAACTCATCGCGGCATTTGGCGCAGAGTAAACTCCCCCTTTCTCGACAGCTTACGCAGCGAGGAGGGAACAGCAAATCCAGGAGACCTCTTTTGATTTCCTGTACCAAATCTACAGCGGTCAAGTTAACCTTGGCCTACCAAGCTTTCGGGTCTATAAACTGGGGAAAAAGCGGGGAAACCTAGGCTGAGTGCACAAAGACGACGAGTCAACGGATGAAGCTGAGGATTTGGTTTAAGTAGTCTTCGATTACGTCGCTCAGCAACAGCAAGATAGCGATTACGACTATAGCTACCAAAACTATGATCAGGGCATACTCAATAAGCCCCTGTCCTTCTTCGCGTGATAGAAATGGTATCACCTCTTGACCTCCTCTTCAACTGGTAAAGGATACGTCATCTTATTATACACTATAGTAGGGTTCAGCGCAAAAAGCCAGGAATTTGACTTTTGAGCACAATGTGATATGGTATTTACACCTGTTACGTTGGTAAGTGAGGGACGATGATAGTTATCAATGGCTCTTATGGCGAGGGAGGCGGCCAGGTCTTGCGCACCTCCTTGACCCTTTCTGCTCTCCTGGGCGAACCCGTGCGCATCGAAAACATCCGTGCCAAGCGCCGTAAACCTGGTCTACAGGCCCAACACCTCACAGGGGTTCGGGCAATAGCCAAAATCTGCGACGCCGAGCTAGAGGGTGCCGATTTGGGCTCCCTGGCCCTGACTTTCAGGCCTCTGTCGTCGCCTCGGGCTGGGGAATATTCTTTCGATGTAGCCAAGGCCCGCAAAGGCGGCAGCGCCGGCGCAACCAGCCTCGTCTTCCAGACCCTGCTGCTACCCTTGGCCTTCGCTCCCGGCCAATCCCGCCTTACCATACGCGGTGGTACCCACGTAGCCTGGAGCCCGGCCTTCCACTACCTCAAGTACGTCTACTTGCCTACTCTGGCCCACATGGGTCTCGAAGCGAGAGTCGAGATCGAGAGGTGGGGTTGGTACCCGATAGGTGGGGGGGAAATGACTGCCCTGATCAAGGGCCAGGGGGTTCTCCTACCCCCCTCCCCGTTTTCCAAAAGAGAATTCTCTCGGAAAGGGGTAGCAGCCCAACCAAGTTGGGCGTCATTCGGCCCAAGACGGCCAATGCGATTGGCCTGCTACCCGTTGGATAAGGCCGACGTTCGGCTTTCCGAGCGGTCTCAAAGAAATCAAGGAGAGGAAGGGAAAGAAAGGGAATCAAGGGAGAGCTATCTCCCTGGCCTGGATTTGGTTGGACGAGGTGAATTGAGGCGCCTCTGGGGTATCTCTGCTACCTCCAACCTCCCCCCTCACATCAGCCAGAGGCAAAGGAAGCGAGCGGAGGAATACCTGCAGAGGTGTGGTTTCGACCCTCAGATCGAGATCGTTGATGCTCCCTCGCCAGGCCAGGGCACCATCGTCTTCCTTGTATCCGAGTATGAGCACACAGTGGCTAGCTTCTCCTCTTTCGGAAAGCGAGGCAAGCCTGCCGAAAAGGTGGCTGAGGAAACTTGTCGCGAATTCATCGAATATCACCAGAGCGGCGCCTGCCTGGACAAGCACCTCGCCGACCAGTTGATTCTCCCAATGGCTCTAGCCTTTGGCCCGTCAGTTTTTAGCACTTGCGAAATCACCATGCACTTGTTGACCAATGTTTGGGTGGTAGAGCAGTTTCTAGACCTGAGATTTGAGATAAAGGGTGAAGAGGGACAAAGGGGCAACGTACAAAAGCGAGCCTCAGAGTCTTCATAACCCTCCCCCTATTGCTCCGTCCACTGCCTGCACCAATTCCCCACTCCTAACCAGTTCACGCACAGCCTCAATATAGGGATACATGGTAGCGTCCTGCTCCAAGAAAGGCACCCGCTGTCGGATCAGCTCGTAGGCGACGGCGGTCCCCCTTCCAAGGCGAGAATCCCCACCTTGCATCTCCTGCCGGAAATCTATGCCCTGGGCAGCGGCAAAAAGCTCAATTGCCAGTATGCTCTCTATGTTTTCTAACACCTCCCGCGCCTTGCGGGCAGAGATGCAGCCCATGCTGGCGTGATCCTCGATATTAGCCGAGGCGGGGATGGTATCAACGCTGGCCGGGTGGGCTAAGACCTTGTTCTCCGAAGCCAGGGCCGCCGCTGTATACTGGACCAACATGAAGCCTGAATTCAAGCCACCTCGCTTGATGAGGAAGGCCGGCAATGTGCCCTGGTTACTGGTCTCGTCAAGGAGGCGGGTCAAACGCCGCTCGGAGATGTTGCCCAATTCGGCCAATGCTATAGCAAGGTAGTCCATGGCCAGTGCTACCGGCTCGCCGTGGAAGTTGCCTCCTGAGAGACAGGTGGCTCTACCATCGTCCTCAAAGAAAATGAGGGGGTTGTCAGTGGCAGAATTCAGTTCTGTCTCGATCACCTGACGAGCGTGGGAGATAGTATCGCGCACAGCGCCGTGTACCTGAGGAATGCAACGGAGGGTATACGCGTCCTGGACATGGAGGGAGTCGTCGGAGCGAAGGTATTCGCTATCTTCGATGAGGTGACGGAGATAGGCAGCACAATCGATCTGATGGCGATGGGGGCGGACGGCCTGGATACGCTCGTCGAAAGCGCAGCGCATACCGTGCAGGGCCTCCAGGCTCAGAGCCCCAGCAATGTCAGCGACACGACTCAAACATTCTGCCCCCCAAGTGGTCAGAGCTCCAATGGCCGCCATCACTGCTGTGCCGTTGGTCAGAGCCAAGCCCTCCTTAGCCCTCAGTTCGATGGGGGCAAGACCGGCTCGGCGCAGGGCCTCGGCGCCGGGCAGCCTCTCCCCTTGATAGAAAGCCTCTCCCTCGCCGATGAGGACAAGGGACATATGGGCCAAGGGGGCCAGGTCACCACTAGCACCCAGGGAACCCTTGGCGGGGATGACAGGATGCACCCCTCCGTTGATTAAAGCCAGCAAAGCTTCGAGGGTCTCCAACCGTATGCCCGAGTGACCCTTGGCCAGAGTGTTGGCTCGGATGAGCATTAGAGCCCGCACTGTAGCCCCATCGAAAGGATCGCCCACCCCCACAGCGTGGCTCATGAGCATGTTGCGCTGGAGCTCTTCCATCTGACTCGGCGAGATTATCTTGTCTTTGAAAGCGCCAAACCCAGTGGTAACGCCATAGACGATCTCGCCCCGCTCTATGAACTCTTCCACGGCCCGCCGGGCTCGTTCGATCTTCTCCCGGGCCTCCGTGGCAATCTTGACGTGTATTCCCTCAGGGGCCTCCCAGCTCTTGGCCACAGTTACCACATCTTCAATGGTTAAACTTCCGCCATCAAGGCCTATCGTCTTCATTGGGAAATCCTCCTCGTTGAGGCTAGGATAAGATTCTGACTTCGCAAGCCGGGTGCAAACGTCTGGAGACGTTGCACCCCACCGATGAGTCTCTGAGGATAAGAACACCTCGCCTTGGACTGTCACGACGAGGTTATTATGCCTTAAGCATTGAGAGGCACTCGGGCTATCAACTGAGTCATTAAGTCAGGGGGGCCATGCATAGCGAACTGTTACCTTGCTCTGTCTTTAAAGAGACTTACGAAATCGCCGTCGAAATCCTTGAGGAACTCGTGGACATCGAGGAGATCGTCGGCATCGATCTGGGGCATCTCTCGGAACTTGGCCCACTCCTGGGACGTAAGATCGCTGACGATCTCCGGTCTCTCTCCCTCTTTGATCATGGCGAAGACCAAGCCCTGGCTGCCACAGTGGTTGCATTTCACAGCCATAACCCAGATCTCATCGCGATGATCAACTATGTGGATGTCGTCCGGTTCGTAGTAGTGCTGGCAAATAGCGCAAGGGATGCTAGCTATCAAATGCTTGATGAGCTCACGCTTTTCGTAGCTTTCGTCCGGTTCGGTTGCCATCGCTATTCCTCCTCCTGCCTATTCCTCTCGCTCAACGACCACTGTGATCTCAGGCGTCACATCGGTCATCAGTTTAATGGGGACGCGATGGACGCCTAATTCGCGGATGGGCCCTGTGAGTTGTACCTTGCGCTTGTCGAAAGCATGCCCTGTCTCGCGCTCAAGGGCCTCCACGATGTCACCGCTAGTTATGGAACCATAGAGCGTATCCTTCTCCCCGGCCTTGACCTTGAAGGTCAGCGTCACACGCGACAGAACCTCAGCCAGGGACCCGGCCTCCTCTTCGGCTCGCCGTTGACGCTTGGCCCCGGCCTTGCTCTGCAATTTGGCCTGCTTTATGGCGCCTTCCGTGGCCAGCACGGCCATACCCTTAGGGATCAGGAAGTTGCGCGCATAGCCGTCGGGTACTCTCTTGATCTCTCCGGCTCTGCCTAAGTTCTCCACATCTTGGGTCAAGAGTATCTTCATGGCATCCTCGCTTTCTATCGTCAGTTTTGTTACCGGACACTTTTTTCGACAAGCTAGCATAAACGAATCCAACGAGCCAGTCCTGTCATTCTGAGCCCCGCAGGGGCTCCGAATGACGCCTGTACAAAAAGTGCGCGGTAGTGAATCCTCAGTCTATGTTGATAATACACCAAAATGGCCAAAACCTCAAGTCAGCCCCGCCATCACCGGGAGTTTTGAGGAAAAAGCGATTAACGTCTCATCATGGGGTGCCGCCTCATCAGCAGCTATCCGCTCGCAAGCCAAGCCGATTATTGCCTATTAAGACAAAGTAAGGTATAATAGCGCTTAGCGGACTCGGATTCGCTAGCAACTCCACAG
>JAUWYT010000228.1 GCA_030615705.1 Chloroflexota bacterium | reverse complement strand
TCTCTGCTAGCGATTCTGGATCCACTGAGCCTACTCAAACCGCAAGGCGTCAATGGGATTCAGCGCAGCGGCCCGGCTGGCCGGATAGAGGCCGAAGAACAGGCCCACGGCAATAGACACGCTCAGGGCCATGACCACGCTGTCGGGAGTGACCACGGCGCGGGTGCCCCCCATCAATGGAGTGACCAACTGCGCACCGCCGTAGCCGGCCAGGACACCGACAAGTCCTCCTAGAAAAGCCAGCACCATTGCCTCCACCAGAAACTGGGCCATGATGTCCCGTCGCTTGGCGCCCACCGCCTTGCGGATGCCGATCTCGCGCGTCCGTTCCGTCACCGAGACCAGCATGATGTTCATGACGCCGATGCCCCCTACTAAGAGAGAAATCGCGGCAATGCTGCCCAGGAGCACGGTAAAGGGTCCCATTATGTCCTGCATCGTCTCCACGATCTGCGTCTGGTTTTGCACGGTAAAGTCATCGGCCTGTCCCTGCGCCAGGCCATGGCTGGCCCGCATGATGGCGGCCAACTCGGCCTGGGCCCACTCCATCTTATCTGGCGAGACCGCCCGCACGTTGATGGCCCCCAAAGACGTGTTACCCGCTCCGCCAAACTTGAGCTGAGCCGTACTCAAAGGGATGAACACCTGGTCGTCCAGGTTTTGAAAGCCGCCGACCCCCTTGGCGGCCAAAAGGCCCACGATTTGATAATTCTGGCGCTTGATTTTGACAGTCTTACCCAGGGGGTCAACGAGTGTCTGCCCAAAAAGCTCCTCGGCCACCGTCGCTCCCAGGACCACCACCTTGGCCTGACTCGTGAGATCCAGGCTTTCAATGAAGCGTCCCTGGTCTACCTGCCAGTTGCGCACTACCAGGTACTCTGGGGTGACCCCCAGCACCGTAGTCTGGGTGTTCTTGTTACCGTAGACCACCTGCTGACCCCAGTTGGAGTACTCGGGCGCGATGGCGGATACGGCACTTGCCAGGTGAGCGATGGCCTCTACATCGTCGTTGGTCAGGGTCTGGGCGCTGGCAATCCCTTGGGAGATGCCACGGAAGGACATGGTTCCCGGCGAGATGACCAACATGTTAGAACCCAGGCTCTCGAACCGTTCTGTCACCTGTGCCTGGGCCCCGGCGCCGACGGCCACCAGAGCGATGACCGCTGCCACACCGATGATGATGCCCAGCATTGTCAGCCCGGAGCGCAACTTGTTGGTTATCAGAGACCGCAAGGCCACTCGTACGCTTGCGATTACATTCATTAGTGCCTTAACCCCCCGCCACCGGGGATCATCATGCCCCCGAAGCCACGCAGTTCCTCCTGCACGGGTTGGTACTCTACTATCACGCGATCGCCTTCGATCAATCCCGACATTATCTCTACGTACATGCCATCACTCAACCCCACCTCCACCCGAGTTGCCATTCTCGGCCCCTGTGGCGTGTCCTGCACCATCACCACATGTCCCTCTTCTCCCTGCTGCACGGCCATGGCCGGCACCAGCAGTGCGTTCTCGCGCCGTCCCACCACAATCGTGAGGTTGGCCGTCATGCCCGGCTTGAGGGCCACGTCCTCTGCCCCTTCCAGGCTGACGGGCACCTCGTAGATCAGGACGTTCTGCATGAGCCGTCCTTGCAACGGCACCTCCAGCACCTGGCCCCAGAAGCGGTGGCCGGGAAAGGCGTCAAATGTGGCCTCCACCTGCTGGCCGATCTCCACCCGGCTGATGTCGGTCTCGTCCACGATGGCTTGTACCTGCAGGTTCGAGAGGTCGGCCAGGGTGACCACGGTGGTGTTTGATGAAACCAGGTCATCCACCTCAGCCCCCACCGAGATGACTGTGCTGTCAAAGGGAGCAAGCATCGTCGCCGCCTCTAGCGCGGCCTGGGCCTCCTCCAGGGTCGCCTGGGCGCTGATGAGCTTGGCCTGGGCCACCTCAAGATCCTTAGGGTCGGGGCCGGCCTCGATCTCGGCGAGGGTTTCCCGGGCCTTGGCCACGTTGTACTCGGCCTGGGTCACCTGGGTCTCGGCCCGGGTCAGGTCCAAAGGGTCGGGACCAGCTTCGATCTCGGTCAGCGTTTGCTGGGCCCTGGCCAGGTTGTACTCGGCCTGGGTCACCCGGGTCTCGGCCTCGGTAAGGTCCGAAGGGTCCGGGCCGCTTTGCAGCTCAGCCAGATTCTCCTGGGCGTCGCGCAGCGCCTCCTCAGCCTGGGTGACCTTGTTCTGAGCATTGCTGAGGGATGATTCGGCCTGGGCACGGGCGGCTGTCAGTCTCTCCTCGGCGGCCAGCATATTGCTGTATTCCCAGTTGAGCTTTCCCTGGTCAATCTTCCCCTGCTCAAACTTCTGCTGGGCCTCCCAGTAATTGTTCCGGTACCAGTTCGCTTCAGCCTCAAGGGTTCGGAGTTTCGCCGCATTGTCGGGGTCGTTTTCGACCACGATCAATTGATTCCTGGCAATTTCCAAGGCAGCCTCCGCATCGCGGACAGCAGCCTGGGCCGCCTCGATGTCGGGGTCGAGCAAGGTGGCCAGGCTCTCCTGGGCATCCGCCAGGTCTATCTCAGCCTCAGCCACGGCCAGCCTGGCCTGGGTCAGATCAAGGTCGGTGTAAGGGTCCCGCGCCTTCTCCAGGTTCTCCTTGGCATCTTCCAAGCCTATTTCGGCCTGGGCCACGGCCAGTTTAGCCTGGGTCAGATCAAGCTCGGTGTAAGGATTCTGAGCCTTCTCTAGGTTGTCCTGAGTTACCGTGAGGTCTGCCTCGGCCTGGATCACCGCTCGCTCCAAAGCGGTGGCGTCAATGCGGGCCAGCACGTCTCCGGCCTGCACTTTCTGGCCTGGGGTGACGTTCAGCTCGATCAACTGGATCTTGTTGACGTCAAAGCTCAGATCCACCTGGCGAGGGGCGTAGACCTCCCCGGTGGGAGAAATGGCTGCTACCAGATTCCCACGTTGCGCCGTAAACACCTGGGTCAAGTCGGGCGCCTCGCTTGCACGGGTCGAGAGCCACCTGGGTACTACCCTCACCCCGACTGCTACAAGGATCAGAACTACGAGGGCAGGCCACCATCTCAACACACGTTTTAGTCGCTGCATTCTACTCTCCTCCTGATGGCTGGCCGAGCCGGAACGCCCGTAGAGACAGGACGGAGCGGGCGGTGATGCTGCCATCCTCGTTCCGTGGGCCCGATACGACCACCATCTCGCCGACTTCTAGATCGCCCACCCCCACCGCCATGTTCTTTTCGATGAGCGTGGTGTCGGTGGTCTGCACCCTGATGAGGCCCTCATTGGAGTTGATGACCAGGGTCTCGCCCTCGACGGCCTCGATGGTGCCCATCATACCGCCACCGAATTGTGGGGCGTCACCCCGTCCTGCCTGACGGGGCATCATCGCGCCGG
This sequence comes from Chloroflexota bacterium, assembly GCA_030615705.1. Taxonomy (GTDB): domain Bacteria; phylum Chloroflexota; class Anaerolineae; order VGOG01; family VGOG01; genus JAUWYT01. Next base: position 569 of record JAUWYT010000228.1, on the reverse strand, counting down.
GGTGTTGATCACTCTGTCCCCCAAACCGCTCCTGCATGAAGCTTGCTAGATCCTGGTTGACCTGAGACTTGCCATAGGACATCCCCGCCCAAAAGGCGACGGCCCCTACGGCCACAACTATCAATAGTGCTGCTGCGCCGATCCAGATTTTCTTCATTCTTTCCTCCTGTTAATCATAATCTGTCTCCACGGAACGAGGGGCCTCTTTCCCCTCTAATCTCCAATCTCTAATTTCTAATTCCCCTCCAGCGTCGCCCGCGCGTCCCGGGGGTTCTCCACCGGCTCGTCGGCCACGATCTTGCCATCGTGCAACTGCACAATGCGCCGCGTGTGGGCGGCAATCTCCGGATCATGGGTGACGACGACCAGGGTGATGCCTCCCTCACGGTTGAGACGTTCAAAGACAGCCATGATCTCCTCGCCTGCCCTGGAATCCACGTTGCCTGTAGGCTCATCGGCCAGGATGATGGACGGCTCGTTCACCAGAGCCCGAGCGATGGCCACCCGCTGCTGTTCGCCGCCCGAAAGCTCGTTGGGCCGGTGGTGGGCACGGTCGGCTAAGCCCACTG
>JAUWYT010000257.1 GCA_030615705.1 Chloroflexota bacterium | reverse complement strand
AGTAGGGGTAGGTTGACGAGTTGGTGTCGCTTCCTCGGTCGCTGTCGGGGTGACAGGGGGAGGCGTAGGCGTGGCTTCGGTTGCCGTTGGTGTGGGGGTCGGCGACACTGTTGGGGGCATCGGTGTCGCCTCCTCAGGACGGCGACAAGCCAAGAGCAATGCCAGTAGCAGCAAACCCCATAATATAACCTTAGCTTTCATTGCTGTTCTCTTTACAGAAGGGCCAGCCCGATCCCTCAGGTGGCTACGCTTTGTGCCGGGCCGAAACCCGGCACTGGGTGAGAGCGATGCTCTCAGCCATCGGGTTTCAGCCGATGGCTTTCCCTTCGAGTTATTTTACATTAGCCCGCTTAACTTGGCAAGCGAGGTTCAGCAGTTCACAATTTGGCGAGAGATCCTGGCCCCTCAGCCTTGCGAAGGTTCGCTGTCATGCTGGGGTGGCATTTTCCGGCGGCTATGGTCGCATCGTTGAGGCCGTTGGTTGCCAGGACAAACCTTCGCAAGGCTTGCCTGAGGTTGCCAAGTCAGTTAGTTTGTGGTAAGATAAGTATGACATAGTTAGGAGAGCAACGATGAAAACCAAGCTGCGCGCATTCGTGATCTTGATTTGTCTGGTGTCCCAATTGGTGATCGGGGTAGGCCTTGCAGAGGGAGCGGAGCCCCCCGTGCACGTCGTCCGCAGGGGCGATACCGTCTACTCCGTGGCGCGTCGCTACGGTACCACGGTGAACGCCATCATGCGAGCCAATGGCCTGCCAGACCCCAGTCGGATCTACGTTGGCCAACGGCTGATCGTGCCCACATCAGCGACGGTTCAGCAGGCCGCCACGCCTGTGAGCTACGTTGTCCAGCGCGGCGATACCCTCTATTCTATCGCCCGCCGTCATGGTGTCTCGGTCCAGGCCCTCGCTCGCGCCAACAACATCTACAATCCGAGCCTCATTCGCAGCGGACAGAGGCTGGTCATACCGGGGGCGGCCGCTGCGTCCGGCTACTCTCCGTCAGCTTCCGTTCACGTGGTGCAGAGAGGCCAGAACCTGTTCCGCATTGCTCTGCGCTACGGCACGACAGTTCAGGCCCTCGCCCAGGCCAATAACCTTTCCAGCACTTCGTTGATCCACGTAGGCCAAAGGCTGGCCATCCCCGGAAGAGGTTCAGCTTCCCCCGTGCCGACGTCAGCTCCTGTCTCAGCCCCCACTTCTGGAAAGTGGATTGATGTCAAGCTGGCCACCCAGAATCTGGTGGCCTATGAGGGTCAGCGAGCCGTTTACTGGGCTACCGTCTCCACAGGCCTGCCTCGGACGCCTACGGTGAAGGGGCGCTTCCGTATCTACAGCAAGGTTCGTTCAACAACGATGTCGGGCCCTGGTTACAGGCTTACCAACGTCCCTTACGTGATGAGTTACTACGGGAACTACACCATGCACGGCACCTATTGGCACAATAACTTTGGCCGGCCCATGAGCCACGGCTGCGTCAACATGAGGACCGGCGATGCCAAATGGCTCTACGAGTGGGCCCCCGTCGGCACGCTGGTGATAATAAGAGACTGAAGTAGATTGCGGAGAGAGTGAGACAGGAAGAGCTGCTCCCTCTTTGCCCTTTTCTCTCATCTCTGGTACGATCTAGGGCAGATACCCTATAGGGAGAATGCCCAATGCTCTACTGGCACGCTGGTGGTGGTGCGCTAAGGGAAATTGATTGGGGCAACGGATAGGAGCGGATAAGCGGATGGGCGGCGGTGGCTATCCGCTGCACAGACAAAACGGCCCTCCTTCCCATTGGGGAAAGAGGGCCGTTGGGTTCTTGGAGGGTTGCGGTGGGCTACGATGTCGGCTCTGGCGTTGGAGTGGGCGGCAGTTCGAGGAAGTCGTCCCGCGTTCTTTCGACGAAATCCTTCACCGTGTAATTGGACACGCGGACGTAGTAGGGTGATTCCGACGAGATCACCACGTAGCTGTTGTCCTCCTCGCTCTTCGCTCCCACGCGGATAGTATAGCTCTTTGTGTTACCCTCCCCGTCACGGGTCTCGACGGTGACCACGGCGTTGGGTTCCTTCAGGCCATAGTCGTCTTGTTCGGTTTTGCCCAGGGGGCGAAGCATCCGCACCGAAGCGGGCCGGCTGGCCAACGACCTCACGTTGTTCTCGTTCAGCGTCTCGTCGGCGGCCAGGTCTTTCATCGTCCACGTCCCATCGTCATCTTTTTCGAACTCGAACCGGCCGTTCTCGTTTTCCAACGTCAGGGCCACTATCTGATCCTGGGCTACGGAGAAATAGAGGGTGTCCACCCAGTTGGAGGCATTAACCCAGGCGTCCGAAGCCGACAATGAAGCCAGGTAGACCTCGTTTTGACCTTCGGCACGCACGTGGGTCGCCCCATAACTGGGCGAGCTGCCCAGGTATAGCCGGTGAGTTGTTCCGTCGGCCAGCTCAAGCTCAATACGACGTTCAAAATCAGCGTCGGCCACTTTGAGACGCTTGTGGCTGGCGGAGGTCTGGGTCACCAAACGGTTGGTCTTCAGGGCGACGATCTTTTCCAGGAATTCGGGCACTTTGTTCGCCTGGCAGGGATAGTCGTCGGCCTCGGGCAACACCCAATTTCCCGTCTCTTTGGCAAATTTGACGTGCTTACCAGTTGCATCGCTGATGGTCAGTTGCGTGATTTGCTCGGCTTCGAGTCCGGCGAAAAGGCTCTCGCCGTCAGCAACCGACGCCGCTGGCCTCGGCCAAAAGACCACGGCCACCAGCACGATTTGGACCGCCAGTACAGCCGCTAGAATCTGGTTTGTTCGGCTCATCGTTTTCCTCCCTGTTCCTGTATCCAGACTTCCGAAGTCTAGGGCGCAGTTTTGCCGACAGAATGCGCTCAAGAATGGCCGACTAGCCTTCACTTGTAAGGTTCTGTGGAGACTTCGGAAGTCTAGCGGTATCAACATCCACCAGAGGCATGGGCTCCTCGCTGCGCTGCCGGACGTTCCACACCACGCCGATGCCGATCACCGCCAGCAGCGCCAGGGCATAGTTCAGGCCCTCCCAGAAGGATTGTTCGTCCTTCTCCATCGGTCGGAGCAGGCGGGCGTAGGTGCCCCGCGAGCGGATGCTGAGCAAATCCTCGTCCTCGACAGCCCAGTCCACGATGTTCTGCAAGAGCTGCAAGTTCAGCAGATACCGATCTTGCGAGAAGCGGCGCGAGATTTCCAGGACCACATCATCCACGAATTCCGCGCTGCCCACCACCACCAGGCGCGAAGATTCCGGCGAGACCTCGATGGTCCCTAGCATCGGTGTTTCGGTCTCGTCCTCCTGGGCCGGCGGAGACTGGTCTTTGAAGTAGCTCTCGAAAGAGCCGCGGATGCTCACCGCCAGTGGCCTGGCCTGTTGCTCGCCCTCCACCGGGAAGCCGAACTTGGGATAGGTCTGCAAGTCGGGCTGGACATTGGTGGAGCTTCGCAGCCAAGATCCGACAGTGGATTGCAGCAGCGTGACCACCTCCCGGTCCTGGTTGTTGTCCTCGTCCACCTCCACCGGC